>CAYSWF010000121.1:0-1628 GCA_964434765.1 uncultured Candidatus Saccharibacteria bacterium | reverse complement strand
AGGGGGGCTGGGGGGGATTTTGATCGTAAACCAAAACCTCCACCCTCTTCATCTCCTTTAAAGTGTTCAGAATATTTGTTCCCCACCGGCCCACGCCGATGAGCCCAAGCGTGACCATCTTTACTGTTCAGTTGTTACTCTCTGCCTTGCCCCACGAAGCTTTAGCGAAGTGGGGTCCCCTACGTAAGACTCCTGTGTTCTACACCATGCCATAAATCGCTCTAAACCTTCTCGGAAGTTAACCTGTGGCACAAAACCAATATCATCTCGCGCTTTAGTTAAGTCAGGGCAACGCCGCTGCGGCTCGCCAGCCGGGTATGTATCAGGATAATCAATTAACTCATAACTAGCTCGCTGACCCATTAAATCAACAAATATCTGCGCTAAATCACGCATGGAGATCTCATTATTATCATTACCAATGTTGTATGCTTCACCAGGCTTTCCCTTAAGGAGCACTTTTAAAAAGCCAATCATGGCATCAGTAATATAGCAAAAAGTTCGAGTTTGGTGACCATCGCCATGCACTGGCAGAGTCTTGCCGTTCAAGGCTTGGTAAGTAAACATTGACACTACCCGCCGGTCGTCGTGCTTCATACCGGGACCGAACACATTAAATGGTCGGACAATCTTAACGGGGATGTCATACTGTTGTTTATAAATCATACAAATAGTCTCCGTTAGCCGCTTAGATTCATCATAGCAAGCTCGCGGTCCAACGCTGGAAACGTGCCCAAAATACGTTTCCGGAGTTGGCACGGCCCGCGGGTCAGGATCGCCGTAAATTTCACTGGAGCTGAAAAATAAAAAACCTTCCAGCTTATTCTTCCGTGCCAACTCCAGCAGGTTTTTAGCTCCTGTCACGGCACTCTCAATCGTCTCCAGCGGATACTTCATGTAGTAGACCGGCGAAGCCAACCCCGCCGCATGAATAATGTAATCAATATCCTCCCGCACCGGCAGCGGATACGTCACATCTCCCCACACGTCCAAAATAAACTTGCCGTCGCTCACTTGAAATTCAGGGTCTCTATTACCGGTGATAAAATTGTCAACCGAAATAACTCGGCACGGCTTATCCAGCACCTGCTTGTTTAAGTAATCAAAGACCCCCAAAAAATACTTGCCCAAAAAACCTGCCCCGCCGCTTATCAGCACCGTTTTGCCAGATAGCTTTTTCGCTTCGCCACTCAATCCTTGCGCGATAGTCACTATGTCTTCCTGTACAATCTGCTGCATAAATTATACAATTTTTGGCTCTGGTACGGGAATGATAAACCTTCCACCTTGATCTGAAAAGCGTCTGTGGTTAGCCATAATTGATTCCGCAAAATTCCAGGCCAGGATAAGACAATAATCAGGTCTATCTTCATATAACCGTTCCGGTGACACAATCGGGATGTGTGTCCCCGGCATAACTGAACCCTGCTTCAGCTCGGCATCATCAACAATAAAATCTAGTGTTCCCCCATCAATCTCCAGGGCATAGCATAGCGTAGTCGCCTTGGCCGGCGCCCCGTAACCAACTATACTCTTGCCCGCGCTCTTTATGTCACGCAAAATCTTTTGTAACTTTTCCTTATTGCTCGCCACCCGCGCCGCGAACTGTTGATAGGGAACCAAAGTAG
>CAYSWF010000120.1:0-1772 GCA_964434765.1 uncultured Candidatus Saccharibacteria bacterium | reverse complement strand
GATACTCTTTCATCGATTGTCATTGTATCATGCGTTTGTTTTCCCAGGCGGCATCGGCGACAAGAACAGCACATCTCGCGATGTTTCGCAGTCCTAAAAGAGTATCAGAAGTTTTACTGTTTTGATAAAACTGTTCAACGGAACGTTCCGCATGTCCAAGCTCGATTTTCGCACGGGCAAGTCTTGCCGGAGTTCGTTCCAGACCAACGTAATTCCACATAATACCCCGTATGGAACGGAGATCCTGGGCGATTAATGACGGATCGGCTTCTACTTGACCAGAATAGTGCCATGGCCTGATGGTATCAAGGAGAATATCTTTGGATTCATTCATCTGGTAACCGATGGACTGGGCTGCCCTCACCCCCCAAACAAGCCCTTCCAGAAGCGAGGTGCTTGCGAGCCGATTTGCTCCGTGTAATCCGTTGCACGCGACTTCACCTACTGCGTACAGGCCGTGAATTGTCGTTTCACCGGTTTCTACATTTGTATAGATACCGCCGCAAGAATAATGTGCTGCCGGAACGACCGGAATGAGGTCGCGGGTTATATCTATCCTATAGTGAAGAAGAGTTTCTCTGATGGTTGGAAAATGTTTGATAATCTTCTCTTTGGGAATATACGATTTTACGTCGAGATACACATTCTCTGACCCGCTTGAAACCATTTCCCGGTAAATAGATTGCGCCACAATGTCTCTTGTCGCTAAATCTCTTCTTTTATCGTACTTTTGCATAAATGGTTCCCCGTTCCCATTGACCAAACGGGCTCCTTCCCCCCTGGCTGCTTCTGTGATTAAAAATCTTGGAGCCTCAGCATGGTAAAAGGCCGTCGGGTGGAATTGGATATATTCGAGGTTAATCGTTCGAGCGCCTGCTCGGTTTGCCATAGCAACACCGTCGCCTCTGGCCCCATCGGGGTTAGTGGTAAACTCATAAATTTGTCCCAAACCGCCGGTTGCCAAAATTGTTCGTCTGGCGAGACATCGACGTACAGAATTAGTTTTTTGATCTAAAAGATAAGCGCCCACACAAGTTAAGGGTTCATAGATTGCTAACGGATTTGTCGAATGATGAGCAGGAGTCAGCAAGTCAACAGCGGTCGTCTCAGAAAGAATTTGAATATGTGAATTATGACCAAGCTCGTGTGTTAAGGCAATTGCTATTGCTTTTCCCGTCTGATCCGTACTATGAATAATTCTTTTTACACAGTGTCCACCCTCTCTGGTTCTATTGAGTACTCCATTCTTTTGGTCGAAACGCACATCAAGTCGATCAATTAAAATTTTTTTCACGAGTGTGGGGCCTTCGTGAGCAAGAATTTCCACCGCTCTTGGATTACTTCTTCCTGCGCCAGCCTCCAAAATATCAGCTATCAATTTTTGCGGAGAATCCTCACGATCACTTCCTTTGTAAATAATCCCACCCTGGGCATAATACGTGTTTGATTCGAATACCTTTTGTGCGCGCGTCACCAACGTCACATGAATACCGCGGTCAGCTAACTCCAAAGCAGCTACTGCTCCGGCAATGCCACTGCCAATAATGAGCACATCTGTATCAACTCTTTCTTCCATATGGTTAATGAATGGCAATCATACGTTGAAGCGCTACGTTCGCCTTACGCGCTTTGTGTACAGGTAGTGTGAAAGTAACCGTAAAGCCGCGTTCACAGACCGAGTTTTATTTTCCCACCGATTTCCACGCCATACGTGCCTCTCGCACTTCTCGCTATTGGTTGTCGATAATGCGATGTAAGTTAACCCTACGGGT
>CAYSWF010000119.1:1638-1940 GCA_964434765.1 uncultured Candidatus Saccharibacteria bacterium | reverse complement strand
CGTTGAGCAATAAAAATGTACGCCTTTACCGCAACCCAAACGCTTTCCCTAAAGCGTTCCTGGTCAATAACGCCACCTTCGAGCCCGATACCACTGTGATTCGCTACCGCCTAAGCCAAGCCGACTACCAGCCGGAGCAGCTTATCTACATCTACGGGCCTACTCCCCCTGCTAATCCCAAACCCTTCATTAACAAACTGGGCAATACTCCAAACCATAAAAGGATCATACACCCTCAGAATCGGCCCAAAAGGCAGCAAGAAACCTCCCCAAATAATTTATGCATGGGCAAAAACAGATAA
>CAYSWF010000119.1:1144-1628 GCA_964434765.1 uncultured Candidatus Saccharibacteria bacterium | reverse complement strand
ACAAAGCAGCCGAAGGTACAGCCCGCATTACCCGTTACGAGCCAACGCAAGTGGACGTCTATGTTAGTACCCCTAGTGACACTTGGCTAACCCTCACCGACTCCTGGACACCGCAGTGGCAAACTTACCTCGACAATAAGCTGCAAGATTCTTTCACGGCTAACTCTGTCTGGCGCGCGGCCTTCGTTCCCGCCGGTCAACACACCGTGTCATTCCGCTATTTCTCCCCCGCCACCGCCCGGGCCAAAAAACTGACCGTACTTGCCCTTCTGGCCACGGCAGTCTTGATCATTCTGCCTCGCTGGCACGCAGGTGAACCGCTAAATCCCCATCCTTAGCATCAACGCTAGTTAACCCGCCGCCAGTATTATTTAATAACATGCGCGATGGCCAGTAATCATAATCACTGCTGTAGCGCACCGTAGGAGCATTCCCCGCCCGCGTCCCTTCTGCCACAATTTCAACAAAGAAGGTTCCGCCCGAC
>CAYSWF010000119.1:262-1134 GCA_964434765.1 uncultured Candidatus Saccharibacteria bacterium | reverse complement strand
CTCTAACTTCAGCCACTGATTATCCCCCATCTGACTCACCGGTGTCTTCCACTGATATATTAATGCGCCGCCTAGAGACTCCTTCAGCTTTACCACTAACTCGCCCTCATCTGCCCGACCACTAAATGTGGCCGTTAATATTTCTATGCCCTGCAACGAACCATCCTTCGTTTCAAACTGCTGCCCCACTCTCACCCCGGGCACTATTTCTCCTACTACCCGTTCAAAGGTTTCCCTAGCATACACCCAGGCAAATTCCTTACCCGCCACGCGAGCCACAAATACCGGTTTACGTTTCTTGTAATACTCGTCAATAAAATCATTCGCCGGATGATCTATCGCCCGCCCGAACATATTCCTGTACAAAACAACGTAGTGCACGCGCGGCTGCTCATGAGCGTTTATATGCGCTACGTTCGCCGTCGTGTACGCCGCCAGCTCTTCCGGATACCACGAAGCTACCACCGCATCCGGATCTTCCTCGTTCAACCAAGCTCCCACTTGTTCCAATCCCTCGCCCCACCCCAGCTCCTGACTCAAATTATCAGGAAAAAGCGGGTTACTATAGGCAATCGCGTACGGATGGTAGCTGTACACCGTAAAACCTAAATATATAGCAGCGAGGACCCCCAGCACACCAAAAACATACTTATATATATCCCGTCCTTTGAAAATTGAAAATTGCCTTGCCCGCCAAAGCCCCGTGGCTGCCAAAGGCAGCTTTACGGGGCGAAGGCTGGGAAAATTGAAAATTATTTTACTCACCCACAACGCCAAGCTCCACACCCCCATTGCTGCTAAAACATCTATCGCAGGATAAACTGGCAATATGTACCTGTCTCCCTTCTTCGCCCCCAGCGTCATCATCAAAA
>CAYSWF010000119.1:0-252 GCA_964434765.1 uncultured Candidatus Saccharibacteria bacterium | reverse complement strand
GGTCCTGTCCCGGTGGTGCCTTTCCAGCCCTGCGGCCACAGTCGCACTACGTGCTTAATGTTCCTCGGGCTGGAATCCTTCCCACCGGGCCACCCGCCGTTAACTATCCCCCAAACAATACTCCATATCAAAATTACGACAGCTAACACACTCAATCCCAGTGCCACCGGCGTCGTCCGCGTCAGTAAAGTATAAATATAATAGCCAGGATTAAGCGTGTAAGATTCCGCCATGTGGTGCGGCGTAGAGGCC
>CAYSWF010000118.1:0-1946 GCA_964434765.1 uncultured Candidatus Saccharibacteria bacterium | reverse complement strand
CGCTGAATTAAAGCAAGGATTTGTTCTGGCCTCCGGTCCCGCCGGCCACGGCAAGTCGACTACCCTAGCCGCTCTCATTAATCATATTAATCAGTACCGTCGCGAACACATCATCACCATCGAAGACCCCATTGAGTACCAGTTCGAAGACAAGATATCAATTATAGACCAGCGCGAGATCGGGCGCGACGCCCCCTCGTTTCTTGAAGCCATTGAAGCCACCTTGCGTCAAGACCCTAACGTTATTTTAATCGGCGAGCTGCGTGACCCTGAATCCATGCGGGCGGCTCTGACCCTAGCCGAGACGGGACACCTAGTCTTTTCCACATTGCACACCAACGACGCCGCCCAGACCGTTGAACGCATAATCGATTCATTCCCCGCCAGCCAACAATCTCAAGTTCGCTCCCAGCTGGCTGCTACTCTCTCCGGCGTCATATCCCAGCGTCTGCTTCTCAAAAAAGAAGGCGGCCGTATCCCGGCCGTTGAAATTATGGTGGCCACCGCCGCTATCCGTACCAGCATCCGTGAGGATAATATTCACCAAATCTTAGGCATTATCCAAACCAGCGCGGAACTTGGCATGCAAACCCTAGACGCCAGTTTGCAGTCTTTAGTAAATTCCGGTCTCATTGCCGCCGCGGAAGCCGGCCCCTACTTCAGCTCCGACAAGCTTTTAAAGCCACCCCGGCAGTAGCCATCTACCCCCATTAAGTGGACTTCGTTTAAATGTGCTATTATGAATAGAGTCGTATGTGGAAAAATGAACACACTCGCGAGAGAGGAGGTGAGGGTATATGAAGAATAAAGGGTTTACCCTCATCGAGCTTCTCGTTGTTATCGCCATCATTGGCATCCTAGCCGCTCTAGTGCTGGTCGCTTTGGGCAACGCCCGCGACAAAGCCAATGACGCTCGCATCAAAGCCGACGTGGGACAACTCCGCACTTTGGCCGAGATTATCTATGACTCCGCTGGTTCTAGTTATGACCAGACGGCCCCCGGCACCATCGGCGTCGCAGATTGCTTCACAGCTGCTGCGCCAAGCGCCGCAACCTGTGGAGACGCGGCCACCGCCACTTCCGTTACAACACTAAAAGCAGATATTCTTGATGCCAATGCCAGTTCTGCTCTCACCACCACCGCCACCACTTCAGCATTTTGTGTTATGGCCACGATGCTGAATAGTAACGAAGTCTGTGTTGACAGCACGGGGGTCACTGAAGAGAATACAGCTGGCACCTGTGCAGCTGGAGTTTGTGGGCCGTAAGATTTAGTCCAGGACGTAAAACGCTCGCCTGCTTTAGCAGGGAGCGTTTTGTTTTAATAACAATATGTATCCTGTGTGATATTATAAAACAAGTACTAGATATGATATGAGCACCACTTCTGCCGGGTTCACGTTGATAGAGCTTCTAGTTGTTATAGCTATCATCGGCATTATGGCTGCGCTAGTTTTTGCTGTGGCGAGTAGCAGCCGCGATAAAGCCGATGACACGCGCATTCGCAACGACGTCAGACAAATACGCTGGTTAGCCGAGATAGTATACAACAGCCAGAACGCCAGCTTCCTAGAATGGACGGCCCACCCCGACATTCAAGCCAGTCTCAACATTTTAACCGACGATCTTCAGGAGGTCGGCCTCTCCGGCAGTGACATCATAATGCGTGACAGCGAGATTGGGCAGTATTGCATCAGCGTGCCTCTTAAAAGTAATCCCGGCCGCTACTACTGCGCCGACGCCAGCGCTGAATTCAAACTTTCCCCCAGTCCTTGCCCTTCCGTCGCGCCACTCCAATGCCCCTAAGCGCGCCTCTTTTCTTTATCATCGGCACTGTCCTGGGTAGTTTTTTGAATGTCGTCATTTTACGCAACAAAAACGTAAGGCAGCCGGCCGGGAAAACACCCCCCTCCGCTAAAGCTTCGGAGGGCAAGCCTGGCGTATTA
>CAYSWF010000117.1:1524-1967 GCA_964434765.1 uncultured Candidatus Saccharibacteria bacterium | reverse complement strand
GTTTAGTATGGATAAACGCTGAAAGCATCTAAGCGTGAAGCCGACTTCAAGATTAGGTTTCACTATAGACTCCAGGGAGATAACCTGGTCGATAGGCGGCAGGTGTACGCACCGTAAGGTGTTCAGCCGAGCCGTACTAACCAGGCGAGGTCTCACCGAAGCTTTGGAGAATAAGATTGCTGTTTGTTACTACACAAACCGCCTTGGTCCACAGGCCATTGGCCTGTGGACACCAGGGCTCTGGTGCTTTCCGCCGTAGGCGGATCCGCCTCTGGCGGACAAGTGACCAGTAAAAAAGCAAAAGAGGATAGTACGCGACAACGTGTTCGTATACCTTCCTCTGGTGCTTCAAGTGACGGGGTTACACCTCTTCCCCCGCCAGAGGCGGAGTCAGAATGACATTTCCCTTTTTTCGGGTCTGCTAGAGTTTATTAACTTGTTTT
>CAYSWF010000117.1:0-1514 GCA_964434765.1 uncultured Candidatus Saccharibacteria bacterium | reverse complement strand
GATGATACTCGGGGGCAAACCCGTGGGAAAGTAGGCCGATGCCGGGTATTCAGTGATGATGTCGCGAAAAGGTGCTACGCCGACCTGCCCCGCACCCTCTGTGGTGCGGGGTGATACTACCCGGCAAAGGGTTGGGAAAGTAGGCCAGTGCCAGAACAAAGAACACCTCCTTCATCGGAGGCGTTTTTTGTTTCAGGAAAATGTCACCCTGAGCTTGTCGAAGGGCGACATTGTCTCTCGTCATGCTTCCCTTCGACTCCTCGCAGACTCGTCGCTCAGGGCAGGCTACCTCAGCATGACAGTTGTTCGGAGGCTGGAACACGAAACAACACAGGCCAATGCCAAGAACTCTATTTCGCTTTTCTCTGCACTCGATAGCGCACCGCAAGAGTCAACACAGTGATATTCAAGCCCGTGAAGAGAAGCTGAGAGATGATGATGACAAAATCACCAATCACCAGTCCGTAGATAAACAGCATTGCATTACTAATAACCCACAACAACCACGACGTCACATTCATCCCCTGTGAGGATTTTTCTTTCAGCAAGTGGTGGATCTGCGGCCAGTACGCCAGGATCGCAAGAAATTGAGCAGCTAATGTGAGAATACTAACAAGGTCTCGTATCATATATGTTCAGCATACAGCAAAGAGGCCAGGGTGCGCGATGATCTGAAGGCCAGTCTGCCCCGTACCCGAGCCTGCAATTGGTTACGTGGTGCCAAGAAATACCGATAGGGATATCAAGCTAAAGAAATCAAAAAAGAGCAGCAAAAATGGGGTTGTTCATTGAAGAGGTTGACAGCATTTCGGGATAGATGTAGGATTTGAGATGTTCTATCATTTTATTTCATCCCTATGGCAGAAGAATACCAAAAAACTCCAGAAACACAGCGTCCGAGGAGTAGACTGTACCCCCGATACAACTTAGAAGTCATGATTGGCTTTATCGAGGAAGTACGAAAAAGCGGAAAAAATCCTTCAAAAATGGCTGTCGCACCCATTATGGGAACAACCGTAAAGAGCTCATCCTTTCTGGGGAGGATCAGCGCGGCTCAGCAGTTTGGTCTTATGGAGGTCAAACAGGGTCGCCTTATCCCAACAAAACTCGCTCTGCGCATCCTTCTGCCAACCTCCGACCAAGATAAAACAGCTGCTTTGGCCGAGGCGTTTAGCAATCCTCCCCTATTCAAGGATCTACTTGCAACATTCGGTGGTGGGCGTCTACCTGAACAATCGGTTCTGGAAAACCGGCTTGTACACGAATTCCATATTGAGGAGAACGCAAAACGAGCAGCGGCAAAATCCTTTCTAAGTTCTGCAGAATCCGCAAAAGTAGTGGTGAACGGAGTTCTCATAACCGAACAAGGGGGATACGAAAACAGCGCTGATGATTCCGCTCCTGAAGAAACCCCCGAGGGTATACAGAAAACGGCTTCTTCAGAAAACTACAAGGAATTTGACTTACCTGCTGGTATCCGGATTCTTGTTCCTAAGAAACTCGACCAATGGACT
>CAYSWF010000116.1:781-2291 GCA_964434765.1 uncultured Candidatus Saccharibacteria bacterium | reverse complement strand
AACCGTTTCTAAGGTTACCGACGTAGCATCTTTGGCTATCAGCCGATATGGGTCGCTGGCAGACGGGAACCCCGCAGAGACCGTAACAAACCCTCCTACAATAAAATCGCTGGTATCGGTTAATCCGGTTATGACCGCTGTGGAACCGTCCGTATCGCCGGTGCTGTCGGTGGCACTGGAAAAGGTTCCTTGAGAAGAGCAACCCCAACCCATAGGTTGACCGACAGTGGGAATTAAATTCCAAATAATGTCGCCATAATAAAATGTAACATCTGCGTGAGTAACAGCAGAGGGAACGGCCCCAGCATGACAAACTAATCCGCCCTGACTACTTGCCAAACGAAGACCTTTTAATGAGTAGAAGTGCCGGTAGGCTTTGTTGGTAGCAAAAAAGTAGTCTGTTCTGAGGCCGGTGGTGGGGGCCACAAGGGAGTTAAAATCATCTCCTTCCAGGCTTACAGACAGTAATGGCACACCCGCAACGTCTATACCTGTTCCGGCCCCATAGTATTTGTTATTATCAAACCTAACTATATCTCCTGTGTAATTCCTGCGGCAACAGTAGCCGATTCAATTATGTTGTTGCTAACCTTGGTATTGTTCAACGGTACGACCAACGCAGCGGATGAATTGGTCGTACCCGGTATTCCAGCTATCTTGTTGTTTTCAATAATGTTATCAGTATAGTATTTACTGATTTGCACATTATGTATAGATCCCGCTGCTTGTCCTTCACCGGACCTTAAAATATTATCGCTAATGATACCGCCCTTTACATTCGCCGGTGCGGTATTGTAAAAAGCCTGTAACGTCATGCCATATTGATTATAAACATCGCAGCCTTTAACAATCCAGTTTGACGCCCCCTCTTCGATAGACAAAAATGGATAGTGAGTATTATAAGTGCTGCTACCTTGAAGGTTTAGCAACTGCCCACCGATAGAGGTTGTAGTGTTTAACGCAAAACCAGCGTCTTTCCAATCCTCAGCGTAACAGTCTTCTGTTTTGGAATATGCCCCAACATTCATCACGCAGCCAGCAGTGCGATAAAAATAACACTTACTTACTAAGCTATTAGCCCCATTATTACGGATGGGGACTGCATGTAAAATAGAATCAGAGAAAGTACATCCGGTGATTATTGACCTGGCCCCGGAAGTCATAATGACATAGTGGCTTGAAGTAATAGC
Organism: uncultured Candidatus Saccharibacteria bacterium; assembly: GCA_964434765.1. Lineage (GTDB taxonomy): Bacteria > Patescibacteriota > Andersenbacteria > UBA10190 > UBA10190 > CAYSWF01. The sequence goes on along the minus strand of CAYSWF010000116.1, from coordinate 1,101 downwards.
CGCTGCCCAGCCAGACATGGTGAAATTAAGGTTTTCTACCTCAACATCGGTGCCCTCTAATCCTAAGATAATAATAGTGTTATCTGTTCCCTCGTCCCAAACAAGAGTAGCTTGATTGCCAACAATTTTGATCTTATTGGTAGTATTTTTGACGGTATAGTAATTACCATCTCCATCCAGGACACCCGCGCCATCTACCATATAAGTAGTACCGGATAAACAGATCAAATGCCCACTAGCACTTAGCGAAGCCATTGCAGCGTTCCACGCCGCCGTCATGTCAGTTGTGCCGGGCGTGGTATTGGTGGCAAACCACTCGG
>CAYSWF010000116.1:264-771 GCA_964434765.1 uncultured Candidatus Saccharibacteria bacterium | reverse complement strand
TGCCGGTTATAGAAAAGACCTGGCAATCACCTGCCTCAAAGGGGCCGTTGATGGTGAAGGTTGTAGCGTTGGCAACGGTGATCGTAGCGCCTTTGAGGACTCGAAGGGAGAGGGTAGAGGGGATGGTGACGCCGCCGCCGACGTGGGTGCCCACCCCTACTTCAAGTTCACCCTGAGTGCTGCCAATCGCCGTGACCGTGGCGGCAAGAGTCCCGCTGGCGGAAATGTCTATAGGGCCGTAGAAGATGTTGCCAACCTGGTCTACACTAGCAATCAAAGGAAATCCGTCGCTAGCATAGAGCTTTGAGGTCTTGAAACCATCAACATAGGTCTTAGTTGCTTTCTGGGTAGCAACCTTGACATCAGAGTTTGCAGCAAGTGTCCCGTCTGTGTCTAATTGGGACTTCAAAACTGCTGGCGGTTGGTAAGAAAGAAGCATAGTATTATTCCTTTACTTGTAGAACTCTAAAGTAAGAACGCAGCCGCGAGGCGCAATAACACCGATAG
>CAYSWF010000116.1:0-254 GCA_964434765.1 uncultured Candidatus Saccharibacteria bacterium | reverse complement strand
TTGTCGAACCGCACCCAATACTCATCCGTGCAGGAGAACACCACCACCCGCGCCCCGGTAGGAATTGTGTGAACTTCGGCCACGTTTGCAGCCAGGGACCGAACATCGACCCAATCACAAGCAGGCGGAGCCAGCTTCTCCAGTGATCCATAGAAACCAAGTGCCATTATCGGAACGCTCCTAATACCCGCTTGTAATTACGGGGAAGTCTTTTGGTGGGGTTGTTCTTGAGGGCTTCAAGCATGGTGGGCGAC
>CAYSWF010000115.1:0-2353 GCA_964434765.1 uncultured Candidatus Saccharibacteria bacterium | reverse complement strand
CACCTGCGGCCGCCTTCCCATACGTCTAATCCGGCCCGCGCTGCCCCATCTCACCAATCCATGGTCCGCGTTACTGACCGCCCCTACCGTACCATACACCTCGCGCGGCACATAGCGGATCTCGCCAGACGGCAGCTTCAAGAGAGCGTACTTACCCGTAACGTCCATGATTGTGGCATAGGCTCCCGCCGCTCGAAACAACACTCCGCCCCGGTTAGGTTTAAGCTCAACATTATACACCGTCAAGCCCGGCGTGATATTCTCCAGTCGCATCCGGTTGCCCGCTGTCTCCAATGTCTTACTGTCAGATACCACCTCATCGCCCACCGCCGCTCCCTGCCAAGCTAAACAGTAACGCCGCTCGCCATCAGCGTAGACCAGCAACACAATAAACGACGAGCGATTCGGATCGTATTCCACTCGCTCTACCCGGGCCGGCACGCCTAATTTGCCCTGGCCAAAATCAACCTGCCGCTCTCGCCGCTTAGCCCCACCCCCCCGGTGACGCACCGTTATCTTGCCGCTTCTGCCCCGACCGCTGCCGCGCACATGCGGAGCCGTCAGGGGACGATGCGGGCCACCGTCGTGTACCGCCGAACGATCAACTATGGAAGCTTGCCGGCGCGCCGCCCGATTCTTTCTGTAAATTTTAATGGCCATGGTATTTTAGGCTCCCCCGTTAAAAGAATGCACGTCCTCTACCTGCACATACGCCTTTTTCCACGCCGCCGTTCTACCAGCGGTGTTTCCCCGGCGTCGCCGCCTAGGTAGCACTGGCACCGTCCTAATGTGCCGCGGCCTAGTGCCATAACGTTCTTCTATAGCTCGAGCAATTTGACTCTTACTGGCGCCGGCCACCACTTTGAAAGTAACCACGTTTTGTTCTTGCAACCTTACCCCTTTTTCAGTCAGCAACAACTGTAAATCAATACCAAGTGCCAGTAATCCGGCTGGTTTAACAGATGGCTCGGGTTTTTTAGAGACCACCTGCGCGCGCTTCACCTTTTTCTTCTGCGCCAGTGACCGGCTAGAGGATCCCCGCAGTTTTTTACTAACAAAAGAAAGCCACGACATAGCCCCTAGCCTAAGGCCCGCTTCTCCAACGCCGGCATACTTTTCTCATCAATTAAAACAGTGCGCGCCGCTAGAACATCGGCCACCGTCACTTGAGAAGTTAATCTAACTGTTACCGCTGCCATATTACGAACCGCTCGTGCCAGGCTGCCCCTTTTAGGCACAATTAAGAGAATACCCCGCCTGCCTTTAAGCACCGCTGCTACATCCTTAGTTTTAGTAATATCCTCCGGACCAAAACGAACTACCTCCAGCGTCCGGGACTGCATATGAACACTCAACGCTCCAGCAAAAGCCTTGCGCGCCATTTTACTAGGCATAATGTCCCGCCTCTCCCGACGTGACCGGGGCCCAAATGTTACTCCTCCTCCCACCCACAGCGGTGACCGCCGCGAACCGTGTCGGGCCCGGCCCGTCCCCTTCTGCCGCCACGGCTTGGCTCCACCCCCCCGCACTTCAGCCCGCTGCTTCGTGTGCGCCCGCCTAATACGCGATCGCTGGCGCCCCACCAACACTGCTTGCGCCAAGAGACGCGGCGAAACTTGTATTTGCAGATATGGCGGTGCCTCTCTCTGCTCCGTCTTTTCGCTCCCAAACTCGCGCACCGGCACCATCAAAGCTGCCCTCTTTCCTACTTTCGCCTTATCTTTTGTCTTCGTTTTGACCATTATTACTAAATTACTAATTACCAGTCACCTCAATAACACTGCCTCGCGTACCAGGCACCGCTCCCTTAACGGCTAACAAATTTTTCTCTGCGTCAACCCACATTACTGTCAAGTTTTTCACCGTCACCCGATCTGACCCGGCCCGCCCCGCCATACGCTTACCTTTCATTACATGTTGAGGAAAGCGCGAACCAATCGATCCCGGGCTCCTAAGCACATGACGATGGCCGTGACTAGCCGGCCCGCCAGAAAACCCATGCCTTTTTACCACACCGGTGAACCCCTTACCTTTTGAAATTCCCGAAATTTCTATGACATCTCCCGGCTCAAACTGCGCCACGGTCAGTGTTCTGACATCTCCCGCCGTCTCCACAGCAAATTCTCGCCGCGCCGCGTAGTTTGAATTTTTGGCTCCAGGCTTTTGGTTCTGGCGCGGCAACGCCAGCTGCGTTGCCACCTGCCTGTCTCTTTCCTTATCCCGATGCAGAACCACCACGTTCGGCTCGGCCAAAATCAACGTCACCGGCACCGCTTCTCCCGCGGACGAGAACATTTGCGACATACCAATTTTTCGACCAAGCAGAGCTTTCATAGCTTAATAACCAGCGGCC
>CAYSWF010000114.1:2125-2376 GCA_964434765.1 uncultured Candidatus Saccharibacteria bacterium | reverse complement strand
CCAGCACCGCCGAATAAAAAGTATAACGCAGCGGGTCGCTCACCCGCGACCTACCGCCCAGCAAACTCTTATCCACCACAAACACCAAGGCATTGCCCGCATGCGCCGCTATCGCCAGCAATACCCAAATCATGTGTTCACTATAACTCAAACCATCGACAAGTTCGCGCCGCCAAAACTTTCCCCTCCTTACGAAGGAGGGGGTGCCCTGAGCTTGCCGAAGGGCGGGGAGGTCATTGACCCCTTCCCCC
>CAYSWF010000114.1:0-2114 GCA_964434765.1 uncultured Candidatus Saccharibacteria bacterium | reverse complement strand
TCTCAATGATCGCCTTATAAACATACGCGCTTGGCCGCACTTTGCGCTCCATTGTTTTGTAATCAACTTCCACTAATCCAAAACGCGGTTCAAACCCTTTATCCCACTCAAAATTGTCCAACAGCGACCAGTGCAAATATCCCCGCACATCCGCCCCCGCCGCCTGCGCTGCCTCCACCGCCCGCAAGTGATCCCGAATAAAATCAGCTCGCTGGCTGTCTCTCGCGTCCGCTAAACCATTCTCTGTAATATATATAGGCAACTTGTATCGCTTCATATGCAGCAGTACCTGGGTCAGACCGGCCGGATAAATTGGCCAGCCGATATCCGACTTTGGACTATCCCTTGTTTTGCTTTGGTCAGCAAGGTAGTAATTTACACCAATAAAATCCTGCTTCCCTCCCACTAACGTAAAGAAATAATGATTAAACCAATAATCTTTAAATGTCTGTTTGGCAGAATAAGCAATAAGATGTTTCGCTAGGCCAACCCGAGCGCCCGGCCAGGCCCGGTGAATAATCCGGTATGCCCGTCGGTGCGCCGCCGCCATATGCCTAACTACTCGCCACACCGCCCCCGCGCTTCTCTTTTGAGGAGGCCAACGCTTGTGCCAATATGCCTCCAAAGCATAAACGACTGGCTCATTAATCGTTATCCAAAAGTCAACCAAATCTCCCAAATTTTCTACCACCATCTTGACATAGTTGGCAAACAGCTCCACCGACTCTCGTCTTTCCCAGCCCCCCGCCTCGGCTAACCACAACGGGTTGGTAAAATGATGCAGCGTCACAAATGACGCCAGGCTCTGGCGCCTTAACTCCTCCAATACCTCCCGATAATGTGCCAGCGCCGGCTGGCACAACTGTCCCCGCTCTGACTCAATTCTGCTCCACTCCAGCGACAGCCGATGCGCGTTGTGGCCTAAGTTACGAGCCAGAGCAAAGTCTTCCCTAAACCGGTGGTAGTGGTCACTGGCCCGCCCCGAACATTTAATTCCAGCCGTTTGCCGCTCCCACGCCCACCAATCGTTATGCGTATTGTTACCCTCCACCTGATGCGCGCTAGTCGCCGCGCCCCACAAAAAAGATTTCTTCATGCTACTTAGTGTAGCACGCGGCCTATTGGTTCACGCGCTGCACATTCCGTCGCTGGCGCAGCCGCGCCAACGCCACATTCTGCAGCTGCCGCACCCGCTCGCGACTGATGCCAAACTCACGTCCAATCTCCTCCAAGGTACACGGCCGCTCGCCGGTCAAACCAAACCGTAACTCCACAATCCTCTTTTCCCGCGGCGGCAGAGTCCTAACCGCTTCCCGTACCTCCCTGTGCACTAACTCTTGTTGGGTCACCTGCTTAGGGCTAAGTGCTTCCGTATCCTCCAACAATTCCTGCAGCTGTGTCTCGTCCTCACCTTCCCTACCTCGCACTGGCGCCTCCAGTGACATAACGTCAAAACTTACCTCCTCTAGCCGGCGCAGCACACTGGGCGACAGCCCCATCTCGTCCGCCAACTCTTCCAACATTGGCCAACGCCCCAGTTCCTGATACAGCTGCTGCCGCGTCCGTCGCATCGCCAGCACCTGGTCAACCACGTTCTCCGGCAAACGCACCAGCCGGCGTGATTTAAGAGCCCGCAGAATGGCTTGGCGAATCCAGTACACACCATAAGTTGAAAATCGCGTCTTAAACTCCGGCTTAAAACGGTCAACCGCCCGCATCAGGCCAATATTTCCCTCTTGAATGAGATCAAGCAGCGCTTCCGGATCGTGACCTGTGACATACTGCTTAGCGATATTAACCACCAGTCTTAAATTTGCCCGCATCATCTGCTGGCGCGCCTGCTCATCACCTTCCTCTTGGATGCGTTTCGCCAGTGCAGCCTCTTCTCCAGCCGTCAAAAGCGGCGTGCCCCCAATCTCCGTCAGATATTGTCGCAGCGTTGATCGTTCTTGCATGGACTATGTATTTAAACAAAAAATTATGACATAGTCAACGGAAGGCAAACATGCTATCATCAGTCCTCTTAACATTCCCACCGTGCCGCCCCTAATTAAAATTCAAAACCTAAACAAGCACTACACGGTTCACCGCAAACAACCGGGCCTGCTTGGCTC
>CAYSWF010000113.1:1304-2465 GCA_964434765.1 uncultured Candidatus Saccharibacteria bacterium | reverse complement strand
TTAAAGGTGATGCCAGGGATGCCGCTATACCGAAACATTGTGCGTAATAAACGTGTTCCATGCCTTTAATAAGCTTATTTTCAGCTTCTGACCATATTCCACAATAAATGTTTACATAATAATCAAATTTGTCCTTAATAAATTCTACATAGTCTGTCTGTTTTTCTAGCCCAATAAGAGCTATTTTGTCTTTAACCCATGTATGAAAACTTGTTCCTATTTTTTCAAAATCTTCGTTTGCTGCTCCTTTTTTCCCGTCAGTACCACTTGGTTAATGTTAGTGATAACTACATAAACGGGCGCCACCGTATGGTCTGCCCGGTCAACCCGATGTTTCCCCAACAAAAAATTTGCTGCCTCACAAGCGAGCCGCCCCAGCACCCGCCCCCGGGCGTCAAGGTGATGCCATTCTTCAGTCATACAATATGTCTACTTTAGTCATTTCAGAACCGTCGGATCTTACCCTCGGCAATCGCGTTAGCCTCAAGTACCCCCCCGGTCGCGTCTTTTGAGCTTCAGCTACTCTAAGCAACTCGGCCAAATCGGATTTTTTTATCCGACGTAACAGTCGGCGACGCCGCGCCAGTGTCATCTCGCCCCGCGCCTGGCTTACCAATGGCTCAAAAAATCTCCGTAGCTCTTTAGCCCTAGCTCGCGTGGTCACAAGGGAACCGTGCGTCAGTAGGCTGCCGATCAGGTTTTTAAACAGTTGCTCCCGGGCGAAAGGGGCTCGGCCCAAAGAGCGATTGGCACACTTATGCTTCATGCGATGGCTCTGTCACGGTCGGCGCCTCCCCGGCTGGCTTACGATAATTCTCCCGCGCCGCCATAATGTCTTGTACCGCCTTTTCGCCCAAACCCGGAACGTCCTGAATTTGTTCTTCGGTTAAATCAATAACCTGCTCCACAGTCGTTATACCAACTCGCTCCAAGGCGTTATGCACCCGCGAGGGAAGTTGTAACAAATTCAAAGTATTTTCTGGCTGTTTTTCCTCTACCACTGGCGGCATCTTCACCAACTCGGCTGGCCTTTCGGCAGTTAGCTTATCCATAAACTCTCCCGTCAACTCTCTAAAATGGTCAGCCAGAATTGAAGCAGCTTGATTTAGTGCTTCTTGAGGAGTAATAGTGCCGTCAGTCTCTATTTCTAAACTTAATTTA
>CAYSWF010000113.1:0-1294 GCA_964434765.1 uncultured Candidatus Saccharibacteria bacterium | reverse complement strand
TCGCCACAGTCATAATCAACTTGTGATAATCTGTGGCTTGTCCTACCCGTACATTCTCCACCCGGAAACTCACTCGCTTAACTGGAGTAAAAATGGCATCCAAAGCCATCACACCAATCTCGCGCTGCTCACGTTCCCTGGCCTCCAAGGGAACGTAACCCCGTCCCTTCTCCACTGTGCAGGACATTTCGAGCTTTGCCTTTTCATCTGTCAGCGTGGCCACGGGCGCCGATTTATTGACAATATTCACACTGGGCGGCGCCTCAAAATCCTTAGCCGTAATTTTTTTCTCCCCGGCCGCCACCAGCTTCAGTGTCACACGTTCCTCGCCTTCCAAAGACAGCCTAATTCTCTTCAGGTTTAATATTAGTGTTACTATGTCTTCCTTAACCCCGGGTAAGGTCGAGAACTCATGATCAACCCCTTCAATTTTAATATGGGTAATCGCCGCTCCCGGTAGTGAGGAAAGTAACACTCGCCTAAGCGCATTGCCAACCGTCGGTCCATAGCCGGGGTGATAAGGATAAATACAAAAAGTAGCCGTGTTCCCTTTTTCCTTCTCGATGGTAACGTTTTCCGGTAAATAAATTGGCTCTAACATATGTGTGTAATAAATTAACGAGATAAAAGTTCGACTACTGCCTGCATGTCAACTCCCAACCTTGCTTCCGCAGCTGTCGGTTCCGCCACCACCTTAAAAGCAAAGTTTTTTACATCCAACTCAAGCCAGGCCGGCTGTGACACATTCTGCATACGCTTGGCAAAGTTTGTGAAGTAAGACTTCTTTTGTTTACTCTCTTTAACTCTCACTTCATCGCCTATGCTAAGTCGCAATGATGGGACATCAACAGACCTTCCATTAACCATAAACAGGCGATGACTAGCCATTTGCCGCGCTTGTGGTCGATTCACCGCCAGCCCCGCTCGATATAGTGCATTATCAAGCCGACGCTCCAGTAATTGAACCAAGATTAAACCTGTTTCCTGCCGCGCACTTTGGGCTTCGCTATAATATCGCTTGAGCTGACGTTCCCTTACCCCGAAGATTTTCTTCAAGTTTTGTTTTTCTTCCAACTGCCTGGCATATCGAGTCCGTGGCCGTCTCGGCCCCCGCTGACCTGGCCTTACTGCTGATTGTGGTGTTCCTGGCATAGCTCTTTTAGACTCGCCGTCGCTTCGGAGGCCGCACCCCATTGTGCGGAATGGGAGTAATGTCTCGAATAGAAGTCAGCGTCAGTCCGGCTACGTTAAGTGAACGCACGGCTGTCTCACGAGCGCTCCCAATGCCTCGCAC
>CAYSWF010000112.1:0-2556 GCA_964434765.1 uncultured Candidatus Saccharibacteria bacterium | reverse complement strand
GCGGTGGAGAGGAATATGGCTAGGCGCAGACCGGTCGGGATGCCGAATATTAGCTCTAACAGGAAAGTGGGGGTGAAAAGAGGGAATTCCGGGTCAGCCAGGCCAGCCGTACCGCCGCAGGTGAAGGGATTCCAGAGGGGGAAAGTGTGGTAGGCTGTGACGCTGCGGCGCAACACTTCGTGGATAGAAAAGTAATAGTCCCAGTCGTTGATGCCAAGGAGATCGCGGTTTTGCCAGAAGCCGCCCAGAGCCAGAGGGGTGACTATAACAAGGAGGAGAGTGGCTGCTATCCAGCGCCAGCGACTGAAATGACGGGGGATGAGTTGCATGAGTAGCGCACCGGCGAGGACAACTAGGCCGGCAATTACGCCCTTTTTGGTGGCCGGGGTGGTGGCGAAGGGCTCCGTGGAGGAAAGGGAGAGGTCTAAATCATCGGCTGGCTTATTGTTAATGCTGAAGTATCCGTCTTGGTAGACATTTTCTGTGGTAGTGAAAAGCTGTAGAGCGGCGCCGCTATTCAGGGTGATGTTAAGGGTTATTTCTTCTTCGCCGTCTGTCTTTAGCCAGTCTATGGGGAAGGTGAGTTTTAACCTCTCGTCTTGGTAAGAAGGGCGGACGGTGTGACCAGTGGCTTTTACTATCCCCGCGGTGTCACTGATAGTCACGGTGAGTTTTTGGTCGGCTAGCTGGTCATTGCCGGTGTAGACGGATAGGGATGAGATTAGTGGCTGGACAGGACGAAAGGTTTGGCTGGCTGTGTCGCCGGCGCTTAAGGTAACGATTTTTTGAGGGGCGCCCTGAAGGCTGATGATATTTTGTTCTTGCTGGCTGAAGGGGTAGGAGGTGGCGATATACCAGACCAGGCTGGCGGCGGCCAGGGTGACAGTGACAGTGATGATTTTGCCGCGGAACATATAGTTATAATCATACACGGATTTTTGACTTTTAAGGTTAATAGTGCTAGGAATAAACGGTTCGGTTCTTTGTAAATTTTTCTCCGCAGCGAGAAACACCGGCGGGTGGGTACGCAAAAGCAGGAGAGCCACCATGAGTGGAGAGCCTCAGGATTTTGACAAGTTGTTGAGACAGTTTGGGGAGTTCGAGACTTGTGTTTCGCAGGGGTTGAGAAGAGTTCCCCAAAGACGCTGGCAGGAATGGATCGGGCACTCGCGGACTGGCGAAGTGACGCGCCTGTTCTATGAAATGGGGCCGGAGGCAGCGCTGGTGAAGTTAGGGTTACAGGAGCTACCCACACCGCTGTTCCGCGGTTTGTATCGGACAATACAGAGACAAGCTGCCTGCTGGCGTGAATGGCTACCTGCGCTCAAGATCAGTGCTGACTTGGATGCGTTTTTGGCCAAGCGCGAAGCGCCAGAGTGGTCGGGTAATCGTCTTACCGCTGTCACTCTCACCTTGCGTGGTCCCTCGGCTGCAAAGGAGTTCCAGCTTTACTGGCCTCTCATCAAAGTCCAGCAAAAGCGGAGCTTGAGCTGGGACAAGTTTAACAGTAAGCACGTCCGCTGGCTCAATGGTTCGGAGAACACGGCCAAGGACTGGCATTTTGAGTGGCAGGTCATTGATTTAGGTGCCAACCGCAACATGTCCAGTGAGACAGTCCTAGAGACGGAGACGCAAGTCGGCAAGTCCCAACCCAACGCTGGTATTCTAGCTGCTGCCGCGCTCCATCCGGAATGGATCAAGAGCATGGATGGGCAGAACATCCCCTATGTTTATCTGCCTGGCTACGAAGTTTCGGTTCCTGGCTACGATTCTTGGCAGTACGTGCCGGGTGTAGACTTCGCTCGTGGCGACGGCTGCCAGCGCCAGGTCGGGCTAAGCGTCTACGGGCGTGGCCGCACGAATCCGTGGTGGGCCGTGCCGTCTCTCGCGGGAATGCGATAGTACTTGTGCCTTGGTATCTTGAGCCTCGGAAACTCTCGGATATTTTGTCCTTGGGTTTTCGGGGCTTTTTTCTTTACAGGAGAGCATAAATTTGGTATTCACGATGTAATATATGAAAGTGGATAGGAAGGAAGTCGCGATTGTGTTGGCGTTGCTAGTTGTGGCTCTGGTGCCGCGCGTGCTTGACTTGGGCGTGTTTTTGACGGCGGACGAGAAAAACTGGATCGGCCGTTCCTATGAGTTCATACGGGCATTCAAGGACTGGCGGTTCAATGACATGTTGCAGACTACTCATCCGGGGGTGACCACGTTGTGGCTGGTCGGCGGGGCGGTGACGGCCAAGATGTTGTTTAGTCATGTGCCTTTTTCATTTCAGAATCTGTCCCATTTTGTGGCGGCGGCGCAGCTGCCTGTAGCGGTGATTAATACATTGATAGTGCCCACCGTTTATTTGCTTTTGCGGCGACTGTTCCCGTCGCAAAAGGGCCTGGCAGTGCTGGCTAGCGTTATGATTGCGCTTGATCCTTTTTTGATTGGTTATTCGCGAGTGGCGCACGTTGACGCGCTATTGGCCGGTTTTATGTTTTTAGCAGCGCTGGCCACCATGCTGTACGTCCAGGAAGGTTATGCGCGGCGGTGGCTGGTGGCTGCGGG
>CAYSWF010000111.1:1125-2578 GCA_964434765.1 uncultured Candidatus Saccharibacteria bacterium | reverse complement strand
CTTATTGCTCGCCACCCGCGCCGCAAACTGTTGATAGGGAACCAAAGTAGTTAAGGCTTCCACCTTCTCCTCGTGTAAAATTTCAGTCACTCGCTCCGAGGGCCTATCGAGAAGACCTCCTGCAAACTGGACGTACACTCGCAGAGACCCCCCGTGTACTGGTGGTCTCTCCACGTCAAATACTTCCATGCCCTTCTTCTTAAAAAACTTAACTAGCGGATGTACGCTGTAGTAACATACGTGCTCATGATAGACAATATCAAATAAGTTTTTGGCTATTAAATCACCTAAATACTGCACTTCAAACACAAACACCCCGCCCGGGAGCAACAGTTGTTTCACTGCTTCAACAAATATGTCTACATCGTCAGTGTGAGCAAAAACATTGTTCGCCGTAATGACGCTAGCCCTTCCGTACTGTTTAGCGCAACGCTCTGCGACTGGCGGCGCAAAATATTCAGCCCATGTTTCAATGCCATCAGCGTTCGCCGCCGCCGCCACATTCTCTGCCGGATCAATCCCTAAAATCTTAATACCGGCCATTTTTAAGGGTTTTAACAAAACACCATCATTACTACCAACATCCACAACTAACGACTCCGTGTTCAATTTAAAACGATCTATTAAATGATTAGCGTAATCTTCGAAGTGTTTAACAAAAGTCGGCGCCGTAGACGAAACGTAAAGATAATTCTCAAACAGCACGTCCGGATCAACCACATCAAGCATCTGTACTAGGCAGCAGTCGCGGCAGTAATAGATGTCTAATGGTGCGAACGGTTCTTCCCCTCCCCGGTCAATGTCCTCAAGCTTTAAGTAAGCATTCGCCAGCGGCGTTTCTCCAAATGACCAGACCTTAACTAAGCGCTTGCTGCCGCACATACGGCAGGCAGTCCTCGTTCTCACCACAACATCAGCTGCCTCGCGTACTCTCGCTTGCTCTTTCATTACATTTAGCCGCCTCTAGGGTCAACTAACGCCACGCGCACTATGTCGTTCTCATAATCGCCCTGATTGCCCGACCGTGGCGTCAGCGCGTAGAAAACTGAATCCTCCAAAAAATGCATAGCGTGGGCCACCATTGGTGGTGTATAAAATAATTGTCCAGCTTCTATAATTTCCTCTTGCAACGTCGCCCCCGGTTCATCCGCCTGGCGATATACATAACGCATCTTTCCCCGCTCCAGAAAACATAGATGAGAGTCGTACTTATGGTAGTGATTAGCTCGCACCGTTCCCTTCTTCGATGTAATGCGCAGTACCGACTGCCACGGTCCTTCTCCCAACCTATCGATTATCCCCCGCTCGTCATCAGCCAATCTGTCCGGCCGCGTTACTATTTTTTGTTTTACTGCTTTAACCATTCCCGGACTATAGCAAACAGCACTGCCAGAACACAAGCCTATGGCCGGCGACGGCGTTTGAGCTGGGCTACTTTGAGACGAGCCAAGTT
>CAYSWF010000111.1:0-1115 GCA_964434765.1 uncultured Candidatus Saccharibacteria bacterium | reverse complement strand
AGCCGCGTAGCATCAGCCAAAGACACCTGATCGGTCGCGGCGTGCCGCAGGGTTTGCGCTCGGGCCAGCGCTTCCTGCACTCGCAGCTCATTAATATCCTCGGCCCGCTCGGCGGAATCAGTTAATACCCGCACCCGCTTGCCGCTAATCGTAACTACCCCGCCCGCACAGGCTAAATGCTCTAATCGCTCGTCCGGATCTTCTTGGTGATGTCGAATAGAGATAACTCCCGGGCTGACAATGCTTACCAGCGGAATGTGGTGTGGCAGCACAGCGATCTGCCCCTCCGGTGTCGGCAGAATAACCTCAAAAGTACGCCCGGAAAATTTCAGGCCTTCGGGTGCTACCAATTCAAACATCAACTGGTCGCTCATGCCTTTACGTCGTCAATGCCTCCCTTCATATAGAAGGCGCCTTCTGGCTTGTCATCGTGTTTACCATCAATGATTTCTTTAAACCCTCGCACCGTTTCCTGTCGACTCACGTACAGGCCGCTCCGGCCCGAAAAGACTTCCGCTACATGGAATGGTTGCGATAGGAAACGTTGTATACGGCGGGCGCGGCCGACAACCAACTTGTCCTCATCTGATAGTTCTTCCATACCCAAAATGGCGATAATATCTTGCAAATCTCGGTACCGCTGGAGAATACGCTGCACCTCCCGCGCCACTACATAGTGCTCTTCCCCCACCACGTCTGGGGCCAGAATAGTCGAAGTTGAATCAAGCGGATCAACCGCTGGATAGATACCCAGTTCAGCCAGCGAGCGTGCCAATACGATCGTAGAATCAATGTGAGCGAAGGTAGTTGCCGGCGCCGGGTCGGTAATGTCATCAGCTGGGACATATACCGCCTGCACGGAGGTGATAGACCCCTTTTGGGTCGAAGTGATGCGCTCTTGTAAGGCGCCCATTTCCTGCGCCAGATTTGGCTGATAACCTACCGCTGACGGTAAGCGTCCCAGCAGCGCAGAGACCTCGGAGCCGGCTTGGGTAAAACGGAAGATGTTATCGATAAAAAGGAGCACGTCTCCTCCGGCATCACGGAAATACTCCGCCAGCGACAACCCGCTTAAACCCACCCGCAGGCGGGCCCCGGGCGGCTCGTTCATTTGG
>CAYSWF010000110.1:0-2602 GCA_964434765.1 uncultured Candidatus Saccharibacteria bacterium | reverse complement strand
GCGAGTTCACGTCGACGATCTATACGCTGATCAGGGAGCAGAAGTGGAAGGAGGCGTCGCAGCAGCTGGAAAGCCAGCTGGCGGCGCAGGCGGGCAGTGGCACGCAGATGCCCCAGGAGAGAGTTTTTGATGGGGCCTTCGATAACATGATCAATATAAGGGTCGGCTTCGGCCAGTTGGCTGGTGCCGCGGGGAGCAACCCAAACAGTAACGTGATAGTCGGGCGCGCCAAGTGGGTGCCTGCATCAGAAAGTTGCCGATGCCGGAAAGTGATAAAAATAACACCTTTTTATGGCGGTTCGACAAGTACGGAACCATAGGCTACTATTGATTGGTGTTGCACTTTTGTCAATAGAGGAGGTATACCATGAGCGGCGAAGAGAAAAAGAGAAGGAAAGTTCTCATAGTATCGAACACGGGTAATGATAGTGCTAGGCGGTTTTTGGCCCATGCCCTAGAAGTGGAGCGTGGTTGTCATGCGGTCAGCACAACCGCCGACGAGTTGTTTGATGACGCCGGCGCAATCGACAGAGTAGACGCTGTTTTGTTTGATGACGTTAATCCGGCAGAGTGCCCTAGGGCAAGAAAGTTACTTGTGACTCTTTTGCGTTTGCACCCCCCAATCAAGTCGCTAGTGGTACTGGTGGGAGAAGAAGACTGGGATAACGTAGCCGAGGCCATAAGACATGTGGCAATGTGCGATGGCCGAGTGTACGTACATCCTTTGAAGGAGCCACTAGGGGAGTGCTTGGACTTTTTGGCAGGGAGGGTGATGGCTGATCAAGCAATGTCCCATGTCGTGTCAGAGGAGAGGTGACGTTCTTTACTGACTAATCTTTTTCACTGGCGTTTAAGCTCTTGATAAAGATTAATCAGTTTTTTTATTGATTTTTCCCAAGTGAAGTTTTGTTGAACATGATGACGACCTTGCTGACTAAACTTTTCTCTAAGGGGAGGATTAGCTAAAACCTCTTTTAGTGACTGGTATAATTCCGGCTGGTTATTGAATAACAAACCGGTCTTTTGGTGGGGAGCGACGAAGGGAATAGCGGCGATGTTGCGGGCAACAACGGGAGTGCCGGCGGCCAGGCTTTCGGCGATGACCAGGCCAAAGGCTTCATAATAGCTAGGATGCACAAACAAATCAGCGTGTTGATAGGCGCCGATAAGCTCGGCGGTGGTTAACTGGCCGAGAAAGTGAACGCGGTTTTGTAGGCCGAGACGCTTAGCTTGGAGTTCTAATTTATCTTTAGCGCCAAAGTCTTCTCCAACAATGACGTAATTTAAGTTAGGCACTTGCTTGATTACTGGGGGTAAAACAGAAATAACGTCATGGAAGCCCTTGTCATCAGCCACGCGACCAACGGAAAGCAGTATGCGCCCGCTGATATTTCTTGGGGAAAAAGGGTTGGCGTGTATTTGCATATAGGGCTTCATGTCAATACCAGGCGGAATAAGCTCGAAGCGCCGGACGGGAAGATAAGCTTGTTCGATTAGTGATTGTTCGTGGGGGGAAATGACGACAACAATGTCTGCGGCAGCGAATGTTTTTTTGCCGATAGTGTGCTTGTATAATTGCCAACTGGCCTTCTGGCGCACCCCGTGTTGGTAGTAGTACGGGTGGAAGATAAAAGGAATGTGGCGCTTCCGGGCGTAGCGGGAAGCAACGTCAGCCGGCTGATACCAAAAACTGTGGCCGTGGATTATATCAGGCTCATGGTGGCCAAGGTAGTAAGAAAGAGCTTGCAAGCGAGGATAAGCAAAAAAAGGTGTGGGGAGGTGGTGAAGACGCTGTACGTACATAGGGTCGTCAAGCAATAGGTCGGGGTTGAGTAGAGAGAGCGGGTGGTGCGTGCGTAGTTTACTGGTCAGCACGCGGACGTCTTGGTTTTCCTCGATACGGCGCGTGCGGTCAACGAGTTCTTTAACGTATGTCTCGACGCCGCCGGTGGCGGGAGGATAGCGCAGGCAGACGTGAACAATTCTCATAGGTTTAAATATTTCTTGGCCATCTCAAACTCGTAGTAGCTCGACAGTAAACACCATATAAAACCAGCGTAACCGTCCAGGCAGCCGCGGCGATAAAAGTAAAGTTTTACAAATTGTTTTAGAGCCAAGCGGTAGGGAAGAAAAAATGATGGTTTGACCGACTGGCCGGAACGGTGGCGGCTGGTGCGCTGCATCTGCTGGGCATCTAATGTGGTGTAGCGGTGCATTTTTTTAAGGTGGGAAGCGATGGTGGGGTGGGAGTGGTGGAGAAGCGGAGCGGTAAGGATGAATGAGCGCTGGTCGCCCAGTTTAATAATTTGGCCATGTTTATTTTTTACCTGCTCGTGCACGGCCTCGTCTGTCCAGAGACCACAATCTTTTTTAAATAATCGCAGGTTGTGGCCGGATAGATGGGAAAGGGGCCTGCCTAGAAAAATTGTGATGATACGCAGCCAGTAAAAATCCCGGGCGGGGTGGTTGATGGTGGCGATTATTTCTTTGGCCAGCTCTGGTGTTATTTCCTCATCGGCATCGATAAAAAGCAGCCATTTATTATTCGCTCGTTTTAGACCAAAATTCTTCTGGGGCCCATAACCGGTCCAAGGTCTGGTAA
>CAYSWF010000109.1:2070-2704 GCA_964434765.1 uncultured Candidatus Saccharibacteria bacterium | reverse complement strand
TGTTGGATATCAAACGTGAACATGACGACTTGCGCTTGAAGTTTCCGTCTAGTTTCTTTGTGGGCAGTCGTCCAGAGCTGACGGTGATTATCGTGACATCCAGCAAAACAGAAGAGGCTTTTCGCACCGGCCAGGAAGATGACATCAACTTGTTCCAGCGGGATAAACCAGGAAAGGAATAGGGAGGCTAGCCATGATAATTTGGTTCGCCATGGTGGTGCCGATTACCACCGCCATTGTTTTGTACTTCTGGTATCAACACCGGACGCTGTGGTGGGAGTTTTTACTTCCCTTCGCGGTTTCCGTGGTGTTGATTGCCACCTGCAAGCTGCTCACTGAAATTGCCCAGACTAGCGACACGGAGTACTGGGGAGGGTGGATGACCAACGCGGAATACTACGAAGAATGGAACGAGCGAGTGTCGTGCCGGCATCCGAAGTACGAGACTCGCACTGACTCCCAAGGCCACACATACTCGGAGTTTGTGGGTTATGAGCATCTCTATGACGTGGACTACCATGCGCCATACTGGCAAGCTCATGACTCAAACAACCTGACGGTTCGGGTCGACAAAGCGACGTTCGAGGGTCTGGCTAGCAATTTTGGCAACCGAAAATTTCACGATCTCCACCGT
>CAYSWF010000109.1:0-2060 GCA_964434765.1 uncultured Candidatus Saccharibacteria bacterium | reverse complement strand
TCACACTATCGATGGCGACAAGTACGTCACAAAGTGGGGTGGAGATGACACCACGCTGGTGCCTGTGACCACGGTTCATTCTTATGAGAATCGAGTCCAGGCCTCGGACAGCATCTTTGATTTTCAGGGGGTTGACCCGGAGGATTACGGCCTATTCGATTACCCCAAAGTTAGGGGGTACTATCAGTGCTCTTCGATTTTGGGAGAGGGAGGATCAACACAACTAGAGGCCGAGAGGTTACTTAGCCTTACCAATGCCAAGCTGGGAAAGACAAAGCAGCTTAGAATTTGGCTGCTAGTGTTCAAAGACCAGCCGCTCCAGGCAGGTTTCGATCAGGAAAACTACTGGAACGGAGGCAATAAGAACGAGTTTATTCTGACGATAGGTGTCGATAAGGAGTATCGGGTGCAATGGTGCCACCCTATTTCATGGACAGAAGTGGAAACCTTGAAAGTTGAAGCCCGTAATTGCGTGTTAGAACAGAAAGGACAGCCGGTTAATTTGGTGGGGATAGTCCAGTGGCTAAGCAGGGAGTGTGACCGACAGTTTATCCGTAAGCCCTTTGCGGATTTCTCGTACCTCTCTGTTGACCCGCCTGGTTGGGCAGTATTTCTGGCCTTCGCGTTGACTATTGCTGTCAATGTCGGAACCTCTGGCTGGATTGTTCATAACGAGTACGCGGAAAAGTTCTAATCTTTTCACCGTGTCCCTCGGACTTTTCCGGGGGATTTTCTTTCTGGGTAAGTCTTTCCCGCTCAAATCCTTGATATAGCTACAATATACGCTCCGGGGCTAGATCAGCAGCATCAATAGGCACGTCTTGGTACAGGGTGGTCAGAGTATTAAGGGAGCCGGCGAGGAGAATATGAGCCTCGGCTCGGTTACGACCAGAGGAAGCAAAGCTTTGAAATGGGCCCCGGATTTTGATTGGCTCTTTTTTATTCATTACTAAGCGCGCGTCTAGTTGATGGCGCAAGGAGGCACCTTTTTTAATGGCGGCAGATGCGGTTTTGGCAGTTACGGTGAGGCGCACGAGGTCAAAATAGGGAGGATAAAAAAACTGGCGACGCTGTTTTAATATATCAGCAAAGGCGGCGACGGGCGGGCGAGTAAGTGTTTTTTCGACTAACTCCGGCCGACGGGTGACGAGGACGATGCTCCGACGGCCGTTTAAGATTTGCTGCAGGCGGGCTAGTGTTATGAGCGCACGTTCTTCACTGCGAAAATCAGGGTAGGTGAGATCGTATTCAGGCAAGAGCCAGGCGATGCGGTCGAATTTTTGTTGTGGTTTAGCTGTGAAAATAGCGCTGGTGTTTAAAGTAATGCGGTTGAGAGGCAGGGAAAGGTAGGTAAAAGCCTGCTTGATACGGTTAGTGTCGCGCCGATTATAGAACAGCAGAATGTGGTCTTTGTTTTTGAGCCACCTTTTCAGTTTAAACAGGAAGAAGTTGGGGAGAGTGGAGTGCTTAACCTTATCCTCAAAACTGTACTTAATAAGCGAAGTACGCGGTGTGATGGGTTTATTAACTAAGGTTTTAACTGTGTTGTTTTGTAGAGCGTGACGCAAGCGAAGGGAAGGAAATGAGGTAGTGTACATAAGAGACGCCTGGTGGAGATAAGCCAGTTGTTTGGCGCCATGGATATTGTGCAAGCGTGGATACTGATCCCAAAGTTTATGTGTGGGGTATTGTTCTTCTTCGACTACAATAAGACCAAGGTTAACGAAGGGCAGAAATAGGGCTTTCTGCGTACCGATAATGACGGGGGGGTGGCCAGCGCGGACTTGTTGCCAAATAGCGGTTATTTGTGAGGTACGAAGATCGGCATGGAATGTGGTCGGCGAAATAGTTTTTAGGAGATGGCCTAAATGCTCGGCCAGCCATTTTTCAGGTGTTAGTATGAGTACTTGCTGCCCCCGGGCAACATACGGGGCGATGATGTTTTTAAGCCGGCGGCAACGACGGGCCGCGTGTCCATCAATAAGCGCAGCCGGATGGTCAAATTTGGGCGTAGAGACGTTACGGGGAGTCGCGGGAACCGGCTGCTGGGCAAATTGCTT
>CAYSWF010000108.1:0-2731 GCA_964434765.1 uncultured Candidatus Saccharibacteria bacterium | reverse complement strand
CTACAGGAACTCCCAAAAAACGCAACGACAGGAAGAAACTTATTAACTCCAGTAGTATAATGTAGCTATGTTTCTTTTAATTGACATCGGCGGCACCAGTACCCGACTGGCCCTCTCTCGTGATGGCGTAACATTCGCTAAGCCCACCATTGTGCCTACTCCCCCAGACTTCGATGAAGCCATAACCCAGACTGAGACCCTCGCCCGGGAGCTCTCTAGTAACACCAATATTAAAGCTGCCGCCGTCGGCGTGCCTGGACCCCTCGACCAAGCCAAAACCATGATACTTAATGCGCCTAATCTTCCCGGCTGGCATAACAAACCTCTCAAACATAAACTCGAACAGAAACTCGACGTTCCCGTTTCTGTAGAAAATGACGCTAGCCTGGCCGGTCTAGGCGAAGCGACCGTCGGCGCCGGCCGGGGCTGCCCCATAGTAGCCTACCTCACCATCAGCACCGGCGTGGGTGGCACTAGAATAGTTAACAGAAAAATTGATTTGAACGCTATTGGTTTCGAGCCCGGCCACCAGATAATCACGTCCGAACAAGGCCGGCCCCTCAATCTCGAAGACTGCGTCTCCGGCACTGGCCTTAAAAACCGCTACGGTAAGCCCGCCGAGCAGATTGCCGACCCCCTCATCTGGGACGAGGTAGCCAAACTCTTAGCCTACGGCCTCAACAACGTCACCGTCCACTGGTCTCCTCACTGTATTGTCCTCGGCGGTTCAGTAATGAAAAGCATTTCCCTGCCCAAACTACGAAATTACTTCCAGCAAACAACAACCATCTTTCCCAAACTACCCGACCTTAAGCTATCTGCTATCGGCGATTCAGCTGGCCTGGCTGGCGCCCTAGCCCATTTAACCATAAAATAATTCTGGTCTCACACTTCAATAAGCATGACCCAACAAAACACCTCTTTCGATAACTTTATCTCAACCCTCCAATCAGCTGGCAACCAAATTTCCGCTCACCCCGACGTCATCACCTACCTCACCAAACCACAGCGCACTGTCCAAGTTGAAATCCCCCTACCCCTGGACGACGGCACCATTCAAGTCTTCCACGGCTACCGGGTACAGCACAACAACGCCCGCGGCCCCTACAAAGGAGGAGTTCGTTTCCATCCGGACGTGGACCTTAACGAAATAAAAACCTTGTCCGCCTTGATGACTATTAAGACCGCGGTCGTCGACATCCCTTATGGCGGCGCCAAGGGCGGCATCACTATTGATCCCCAGGCCCTAAGTGATGGGGAGCTGCAACGCCTCTCTCGTCTTTTTATCGAACGTTTAGGCTCCGTCATCGGCCCTAATTTAGACATTCCCGCCCCCGATCTTAACACCAACGCCCAAATTATGGCCTGGTTCGCCGATGAGTATAGCCGCCTAAATAGCACCGAGGCTCACCGCCTCGCCACTTTTACCGGCAAGCCACTTTCTCTCGGCGGCAGCCAAGGACGCGAAACAGCCACCGGCCAAGGCGGCCTTTACGTTCTGCTTGAATATCTACAACAAAAAAACTTGCACCATCTCGGATCAACCGTAGCCGTGCAGGGGTTCGGCAACGTCGGGCTTCATTTCGCCCGGCTGGCCGACGAAGCCGGCTTTAAAGTTGTCGCTATATCCGATGTTAAAGGAGGCATTTACCACCCGGCAGGCCTTGACGTTAAGTCCATCATTAAAGCCCAGACCATAGGCGGCCGGCTAGTTAAAAATATCTGCTACCCCAAACTGAACGTAGCCGAAAGCAGCCGCCGCGTCGGGGACTGTAAAGAAATTACCAACGCCGAACTTATCGAGCTCGACGTCGACGTCCTGGTCCTCGCCGCCATAGAAAATCAAATCAACGCCGACAACACAAACAAAATAAAAGCTAAACTAATACTCGAGCTGGCCAACGACCCCACTACCCCAGAAGCCGACTACGTACTAAACAAAAATAACATACCCGTTATTCCCGACATTCTGGCCAATGCCGGCGGCGTCACCGTCAGTTACTATGAATGGACACAAAATCTACAAAACCTGTACTGGACCAAAGATGAAGTGGAGCGGCGCCTAAAACACCAAATGCAATCAGCCACCAAAACTATTTTATCCCGGCAAATAAACGGCGCCTCGCTCCGGGAGACAGCTTACCAACTAGCCCTAAGCCGCCTACAAGAAACTATTCTCCTGCGCGGCTGGGTTAAGCCCCGCCCCCAAGACGCCGCTGGACGGTTTAACAACCGCTAACAAAAGACTCCTAATTTACCGCCGCGCCTGATCATACTCGTCATCCACGCCATGCTCGCCATTCGTGCAATCACAAGCCGTCAGCTCCTGCCCTTTCTTTAAGCAATCCTCCGTCTCGCACACCTTCGGCTTATCAGACTCACCCCCGCACTCCGTACATGTGTAATGGGTCACCCTGAAATCACCTCCCCTATCTACTGTCCAACTTCCTTAGCCTCAACGAGTTCAGCACCACCGAAAGGGAGCTGGCCGCCATCGCCACCGCGGCAAAAATCGGGTTGAGCAAAATTCCCCCCAGCGGATACAGCACCCCGGCCGCCACCGGAATGAAGGCCGAGTTGTAGAAGAACGCCCAAAACAGATTCTGCTTGATTATCCGCATCGTCCGCTTCGACATATCAATCACCTCTGGTATCAACATCAAATCTCCTCGCATCAATGTCACGTTAGCCGACTCCATCGCCACGTCCGTTCCCTCGCCCATGGCTATAC
>CAYSWF010000107.1:231-2778 GCA_964434765.1 uncultured Candidatus Saccharibacteria bacterium | reverse complement strand
TCTTCTCCACCCGCCCTTCCCTTCTCCCCCCGCCCTTCTTTTTTCCCCTTCTCCCCTACCGCGGAGAGGACGGCTTGGCGCAGCTTGGTGTCACTGATGCCGTACTTCTTGAGCGTTTGAGCAGCCAGGCCTTCTTCCTCGGCCAGCAGGCCAAGCAGAATATGCTCGCTACCGACATAATCGTGTTGAAGATTACGAGCAGCGTGCCAGGCTAGCTCGAGGGCGCGCTTGGCGCGGGGGGATAGGTCTGGCATGACACCTTCTTGATATTTTTTACTGCCGGCGTTAAGACGGCGGGCAGGCATATTCTCGGTGAGGTAACTCACCAGTTCATCGGGCTCGATGTCCAGGTTTTGCAGAACTTGGCGGCCGACCTCTGGCTCCTCCGCAACTCCAATAAGCAAATGTTCGGTGTCCAGTGACGAGGAGCCGGTGGCAATGGCTGTTTGAGCGGCTTTTTGAATAACGCTTTTGGCCCGGTCAGAGAAGGCGTCGAGGATGTTGACTTGTTCGGTTGGTCTTTCGGATGAAGAGGGAAAGCCTTGATGAATATGTTGTCCACGGCCAAAAAAAGGATCAGCGAAGAAGTTGCCAAAGCCGGGAAAAGAGCTGAAGGGGGAGCTGGCGCTAGAAGCGATGCCTAATTCTTCCGCGCAGGCGTAACATAAATTGAGACGCTGGGTTTGCCCGTTAACGGCGCGGGTGACCTGAAGGCTAGCTTGGCGCGATTGGCATCTGTCGCATTGCATGGCAAGATTATCACGAGTTTTTTAGGGTGTGTCAATGGAGATTTTGAAAAAAATACGACCATCTTGCGATGGTCGTGGTTGAAGGTACGTTTCGATGATAAGCGGGGGCGACAGCGGCTACTTGTCCGCTCTCACTTTTGGTTCCAATTGGGGAGCCGGGGTCGGGTGTCTGGCATTTTCCAGCGCGGTGACTCTGTTGTTCAGTCCAGTGAGTGCCCCTTCGATTCTCTGGAAGCCGCTTTGGATGAGCTCTTTGGTTTCGTCCTGCTTGGCTAAAATAGCCTGTTGGTTTTGCTCGCTGACGGGGAACCGCTGGCGGATGTAGTCAGCCAGATTAGGCTCGAGAGGTACCTGATGCACTCCGGGCGGCACAACTGGTTCAGCGGCCGGGACGGCAGGCGGCGAGGCAGGTGCGGAAGATGAGCCGCTTGCTAGCTGGCAGTCATACCACTTACCATTCCAGAAAACACGCTCAAGATTACACCCGCTGTTGACAAGGGGGTCGTTGTTCAGGTGGGTGACTGGCTGCGGTGGCGGGGCGGGGCTCGGCGTTACGGGGCCGCCAGTCAGGCAAGCTAGTTGATCGTCGTGCTTCTTGACTGTTTCCTTGATCTTGTCCTGCTCTGTTCTTAGATAGTTGATACGGCCATCGACGTTTTTCCAGTTCTCGTTCTGGCTTAATCGATAGCTCTCAAAGTCCGGACGTGTCACATAGTCACCAGAAGCGGTGTCAGATGCCACAGCCGTGTCGGATGAGCTGCCACAACCGAGTGTGGTAGTGCTTAATACAACTGCGACAAGTAGAAGTACTAAGTTTACCATTCTCATTCTGCTTCTCCTTTTGTTTTAGATTGGGGTTGTTCGGCTTTGATCGACGGTTTGTTTTTGATCATCGCCTTTAGACGAGTGACGATTGGGTCTTCTTCTTCCTTGACAGTGGCTGGCTGGGCGGCGGGTGAGGTTTGGGCGGCCGGCTGCTGAACTGCGGTGTTGGGCCGAGTGGCTGGCGGTGAGCTAAAGTAATACCAGCTACTAAGCGGTAGGCGCACCACGAGGATAACAACGAGCACAGCGGCGAAGAAGGAGAAAATCTGAAGACGCGCCACTTTCTCTTCCAGCTCTTTGATTTTCGCGTCCTTGGGGTCTTGCTGGTTGGGGTTGTTAGACATGTCACGGTCTCCTTTTTGTGGGGGGTTTTTGGGGCGGTTGATACTTCGGTTGCTTTGATTCCTACTCTTCTTTCTCTGTCTTACTTTCCTTTGGTTTAGAGCTTTGCGTTCCCTTAGGGGCCTCTCCGTAATCGAAGTTGCTAAGCTTGTAGGCCTTGTACTTCTCGGAACCGGCTTGGCTTTCTTTCTGGTCAGCCGGCTGCTGGACTGCGGTGTTGGGCTGGGTGGCAGGCGGTAGGTAGAAGCGAGTATAGCAAAGTAACGCGACGACGACGATAGCAGACATGGCAATAGACAAAACCAGAGATTTTCTAAATCTTCTTACTGACTGCTGTGCTTGCTCGAGTTGATCGCGCAATTTCTTGTTTACCTGGCCGCTTGCTTCAAGTGCCTGTTTCTTGTCTTCGACCTGTTTGCCCAACACCTTTGAGCTAGCCTGCAGCTGCGCATTATGCACCGACAACTCCGCGATCATGACGTCCTTGGGATCTAGTTCGGTGGGCTCTGGTTGAGGAGGGACTGGGGCCGGCGAAGGACTGGGAGGAGCGGCGGCAGGCGCGGGGTTTTGGTTTGGAGCGTTCTCCATGAGGTCTTCACCTTCATCCAACATGCCCGCGCCCGCCGTCACC
>CAYSWF010000107.1:0-221 GCA_964434765.1 uncultured Candidatus Saccharibacteria bacterium | reverse complement strand
TTCTGGGGGTCGTCGGATGACACGTTTCGGTCTCCTTTTTGTGGGAGGTTTTGAGATATGTAGTTGGTAATGTCCAGTCAGTTACTAGCTTACTATATGTACATACTTTAATAATTCTTGTCAAGTTCTTTTCTTTGTGCTATGGTGCTTGGTTATGAAAATTTTATTCGTAGGACAGCGTGGCGTTTCCGCCCTTATAGAGAAAGCCGGTCTGGAGCGGC
>CAYSWF010000106.1:2330-2809 GCA_964434765.1 uncultured Candidatus Saccharibacteria bacterium | reverse complement strand
AACCTCCGGACAAGCCACTTTACTAAGCCATTTAAAAGTTCGATAATCATCCCAGCACCCCTGCTAATTATCCACAAAAAACGATAAGGACCTTTCCTTAGAAACAAACACGCTATATATTTAGCTTAATGCCAAAGAAGAAAAAACTTGGTCCCAATAGCCAAGGCTACACCAACGCTTTGCTGGAAGACGTGGACGATAAATTCCAGACCATTTTAGAAGCCACCGCACCTATACCCAAGGTGCAGGAACAAATTGGCAAGATCCTAGAGTGGGAAAGCGATGTCAAACTGATCCCGGCAATATTTAAAGAAGTGGGGTCACTGCGTAAAGATGTAGAAATTATCAAACTAAAGCCTGCCACATCGTTCGCGAGCGGAAAAGTGTTAATATATTGCCAACATAGCCAGCCTAGACACAAATTTAACACTAAGTGTTAAACTAAACATCCCAACAAGACGTAAGTCCGCCCTTGAACA
>CAYSWF010000106.1:251-2320 GCA_964434765.1 uncultured Candidatus Saccharibacteria bacterium | reverse complement strand
TGTCGGGCTTTGCGGATGACTATGAAGCTGAAGTGCGTATGCTTGAACAGGCCTGGAGACAACTCCGAGAAGTTGACCCGGGCAATGAGTGGTTGAGGTACTTTGATCCGGCCAAAGTGTCCCTGCTTGATATGGACGAACTCATTTCAAAGGTATGGGACACCCAGTCATTTGATAAGACCGACGGTCGTATGATTCATCTCATGGCAAGATACACAGCCAGGCTCAAAGCACAGTCGAGGCAACCAGCGCAAGCCCTCGCCTGAACTATTAATCTACTCGCACCAAACCTCAACGAGTCTAAACAAGAGGTTATTTTTTATTCAAAAGCAGGTCCTAACTTTGTCTCTCCCCTCCAGCAATTTACGGAATCAGCACGCACAGGGCCACCACCGACGTCCACAGACCGTCTTTATCGCCCTGCGCCGACTGTGTGATATTCATAGTCCTGACAATCTTGTTGGACAACTCAAACACTTCTTCTTTTTCATCCCAGGCCTTCTCCGGATCGAATTCAATACCCAGTGTTGAAGCTAACATACTAGCCGCTAGATCTTCAGCTAACTCACCCGCCCGTT
The DNA here is from genome assembly GCA_964434765.1 of uncultured Candidatus Saccharibacteria bacterium. Lineage (GTDB taxonomy): Bacteria > Patescibacteriota > Andersenbacteria > UBA10190 > UBA10190 > CAYSWF01. The sequence continues at coordinate 1,742 of CAYSWF010000106.1, read as the reverse complement.
CATCGGTTTCGCCGTACGCATGATGTTCGCTTAGGTATCCATACTGACTTCTGTCATTAGGAATCGCCAGCCCCACTGATGCCACGGCCAGACGGGACGGTTCATTCGTAGCTCGTCGTGCCATAACACAAAAAGTAATCTGCCCCGGGCTTAACATATTAAGGCCCTTTTCTCTTGGCACCCTCTTACAGTCCGGGGGAAATATACTGGAAACGGTTACCAGGTTCTGTGCTGCGACACCAGCATCCCTAAGCGCATGCTCGAACGAAGCTAATTTATGCTTGTCTTTACCCACGCCCTTGGTCAGAAAAGCGTAGCGCGGAATAAAAGAAAGCCGTAAGTTATTCTGATCATCATTCATATCAAATCACTTGCCTCACATATTCGTATATGCTGACTGAAAAATCAAGAGCATCCTTTGGGCCTACGTCGGCTTCTCTGTCAGCTATAACACAAACCCACTCTTTTATCAAGAGTGGGTTTGTCAACATCGTAAAACCTTCTTAGACGTCTTGTGGTTTGACGGTCGAGCGCTTATTAGCCTTTGTGCGACCCGCTGCGTTGTCCAGCAGGCCCTTTACCTTAGTGTTGAGTGATCCAATCAATTCACCTGACATCTTAACACCCTTCTCTTTCAGGTAGCCACGTACCTTGCTGGCAACGACCAAAACCTCACCAGTTTCACCGTTCATAATCAACACCTCCTTTGAAAGAAAACTTGAGTATTATCCACATCGGCCTGATTGTACCACCAAAGGCCATAATTTCTCAATATTTCCTAAAGCGAACATTATATGAACAGCATTATCAGTGCCAGCAACACGACTAGCGAAGCGTGGGCAATCATACGGGGATGCTGAATGTTAATGCGAATCAAGACTGCTAAGACAAGTAGTAGTAAAACAACTACGGCCACCGCCAGAGCGACCCGCTGCGCCAAACCCGAGAAGCGAGTCGAATTCTCTAAGTACATCGTATCCCGTTCCGTGTAAAAGGAAGGCACCAGCGTTAAGTCACTAATAACTTGAACATTTCCCACTGCATCCGATAATACCAAGGTAGCTATCTTACCCAGTGATACCACCACTGCTTCCTTGGGGTCATAAATCAACTGCTCTTCGCCAGTTGTCACACCGACTGACGTGTAATCACCTTCTGGCACACGCAGCCATGCTACTGGCTCATCTGTGGCTGGGGAAGCAATGAAAGACAAGGCTTCCTTTTCTACCTGGGGTCCCTTTGTGTCCTTGATAAACACCTGGCTAGCAGAGTAGCCGCTGCGCCTCCCGGCCGCGTTTTCAGCAAAAGCTTTAACAACTATCTCCCCCTCCGGAAAGTCATTAAGTAACAAAGTAAGTTTGCTTATCCCAACCGCGTCCAGCGTGCGTTTAGCTCGCGTTTGATTATTAACTAACACGTTCACCGTTGTTCCTGAAGTCCCCTCAATTCGCAGCTCCCTTTCCTCTCGCCCTGCGCTGCGCTCTTGCCAGT
>CAYSWF010000106.1:0-241 GCA_964434765.1 uncultured Candidatus Saccharibacteria bacterium | reverse complement strand
GGCACTGGCGTCCCCGTCCCTACCATCTCCTGTGCCGGTGCTGGAGCTCCCTGCGGTAAGCCAAACATGTGTACCACCACCGTTGAAGTTCCACCCTCAAACTCTCCCGTTAGTGCCGCTACCCCCGTTTCAATATAATCCGGATGTAGTACATTATCGCGGTGGGTAGGACTGGCCATCCAAGCCGTCACCACATTTTCTGCTTCCACAAAATCAATGGCCAGGTTCTCACCCGCCACTT
>CAYSWF010000105.1:0-2825 GCA_964434765.1 uncultured Candidatus Saccharibacteria bacterium | reverse complement strand
CCTCATCAAACCTTTGTACTCATCAGGCTTGTACACCTTTCCACCCTTTCTCTTTCAGCCACTCGAACTCCGATACAAGTGGCTGTCCCGAGCGCGACAACACGCCTGTCACCGGCATGGCAAATGACCAAAACCCATATGCCTCCGGGGAATCCGCCGGTATGTTTTCCCGCGGGCCCACAAACGCGACCGCATCCAAGCTGGTCTCAATAGCGATAGTGGTCACAAAACCCACCCCGTCGTATGTGCTTAATACCTGGCCAGTGTCGGGCACCACTTCAATTACCCGCCCCCGCCCCGCTTCGGCAATTAGCACGCTGCCTCGCCCCAATTTAATGATGTCAGTCGGATACCGCAGCTGTGATCCGTCAGCCAAAGCTGTTAGCTTCCATAAAATCTCACCGCTGTCGCTCACTTCAAACACTTCATTTTTCTGCCGGTCTTCCAGCACAAATGTTCCCTCTGGCGTCGGCCACGCGTGCTGCAGCCATTTGGCATCCAGCTTAACCCACTCCCAAACGATTTCTTTGGTTGCCCGATCAACAATCAATATCTTTTTTTCCAATGTATCAGTAATAAGAAACTGTCGTCCTGGCATGGGCACCACATTTGTATTGCCTCTAAGCAGGCCCGGGCCTGAACCCATCTTCAGCGTCTCGCCGTACTGCCAAACAATCTTATCCGTTTTTTGGTCAATAATGATTACGCGTCGGTTATTGCCGTCATTTACCACCACCTCGTGATCGTTAATTTTGAAAGCCTTATCTGGTTGATGAAGTAAGCCGTCTCCGGACCCTGGCACGTCTTTAACGCCGTACTGCCACACTATCCCGTGCGTTTCTCGATCAATCTCTTGTACTGTCATACCCTCGCCGTCCGCCACAATAAGGTTGCCGTTAGGAGCCACCGTGACATACTCCACCGCGGTGTTATTGCTCATACGCTGCTCCCAGACGGTCTCACCTAACCGATTAAAGCCAAGTACGCGGTTACCCACAGCCTGTCAAAGCCGTCAGGCGCCGCTGGCTGCGGATTGTCATCAGCCAGCGGCAGCTGTCCAAAACGCTCTGCGATATATGGCAGTAAAGAACGGTTTACAACAACCAGACCAACTAATCCAACCACTACGGAAATGGTCAACAAAACTACTAGTGATATCTTTAATAAGCGATGCATATTCTAAACACTATACATCATCACTTAAAAAAAGAGCCCGCCAAAATTGGGGGCTAAAAAAGTACCTCTTCTCTGCTCCGGGCGCCACTGCCGCTAACCTTGTAATTCCCTACGCCGCGTCTCATACCACCCCGTCTTCACGCCTCTTACTAGCTCGCGGTCCAGGTGCTCATCTGGGTCAAGACCGGCAACGATACTTTCCACCGCACTTTGTGAGCAACGTTCTTGCCCTCCCGACTCTGGAACCTTTAGAGCGTCACTGTGTCCGCGGTCAGTCATTGGCGGCATCATTCTTTACTCCCTTCTTAGATTAGGCTGCACGAAAGGACGACCAAACTGACATAAAGTACAACATTCATACCTTGTCATACAAGTTATGATAATGCAAGTGGTTTTTTCCCCTTAGCCCCTTTTTTTCTTCAAGATTTTACTAACCGCTGCCACGATACCTGCCACATCCATGCGGTACTTCTTTAACAGCTGTTCAGGCTCGCCGGATTCTCCAAACGAGTCCGGCATACCCACAAAAGCCATCGGTACCGGGTAGTTACTAGCTAAAAATTCCGCAATGGCGCTCCCCACACCAGCTATTACCTGATGTTCCTCGCACGTCACCACCGCTCCGCACTCCCGCGCCGCTTTCTCAATAGTTTTTTCATCTAGAGGCTTGATAGACGGGCAGTTAATAACTCGGCACGAAATACCTTTTTCAATTAAGCGATCCGCTGCCACCAACGCCGTGTACACAATCGGACCAGCCGCGATAATGGCTACGTCGCTTCCCTCGCTAAATACTTGAGCCTGGCCGACTTTGAACGGCGTCTTAAGCGTAGTAAAGGCTGGTGTGGCGTCCCGGGCAAAGCGAAAGTAAACAGGGCCCTCTATTTTCACCGCCGCCTGAACAACCTTACGCGTTTCCTCCATATCGCATGGCACCAGCACCGTCATGTGGGGCAGCACCCGCGTCAGCGCGATGTCCTCCATAGCCTGGTGAGTAGCTCCATCTGGCCCGACCGAGATACCGGAGTGAGCACCGGCATATTTCACGTTAGCATTGTTATAGCAACCAGAAATTCTTATTTGATCCCAGTTGCGACCCGGGGAAAACACCGCGTAAGTGGAAATAAAAGGTATCTTACCCTGCAAGGCTAAACCCACCGCTACCGTGGCCATGTTCTGTTCCTGAATACCGGCTTGAATAAACCTTTCTGGAAACCGGTCGCGAAACATTCCTGACCGCGTCGAATCGGACAAGTCGCCGCACAGCACCACTATTCTCTCGTCCTTCTCGCCCGCTTCCACCAAACCCAGGCCGTACCCGTCCCGCGTTGGCGCCCTGTCGACATCTTTGCTCAATGTATTTTTCTTTAGGTTGGCGCTTTGAGACAGCATAAAACTATAGATCAATATTGTTTATCTGCCCCCCCAGAGTTCTAAGCTGCCGCAGCGCCTCCCTGGCTTGCTGCCCCTTTGGCGGCGTTCGTTCTGTTTCTACCATCCCCGGGGGGCTGCCGTGCCAGCGGAAGTCATCCTCCATAAAGTCCACTCCCTTGCCTGGTGTGGTGTGAGCAATAACTAACACCGGTTTCTCTACAATGGCCTTGGCCTCCCGACAGGCATCAATGATTTCTTCTATATGTTCAAATGTC
>CAYSWF010000104.1:548-2863 GCA_964434765.1 uncultured Candidatus Saccharibacteria bacterium | reverse complement strand
TTTCCCTTACCGATAACCCCGCTTCTTGTCATCCCCGCCACCAGCGCCAGTCCTCCGCTCATACCGCCACCTTGAATTTTATGCCCGGATAAGGCCGGTAATTTCTCAAGCTAATGTCATCAAATTTCATCTCCCGCAGAGGCTTTTGGGCAATCGCTAACTGCGGCAATTTTCTCGGCTTTCTCTTTAATTGCTCCCTTAATCCTTCAATATGGTTTTCATATATATGCGCATCAATTAATGTATGTGCGAATTCACCCGGCCTGAAACCAACCTCTCGGGCTATCAATATCGTCAACAATGAGTAACAAGCCAAATTAAATGGCACTCCTAAGGCGATGTCGCACGAGCGCTGTGTTAGGTGACAATTCAACTTATCACCTAAAACATTAAAACAAAATGTATAGTGGCAAGGCGGCAGTTTACTCTCCGCCGCATTAGCTGGATGCCAGGCGCTAATCACCAGACGGCGCGCATTGGGGTGAGAAGGGTTTTTCTTCACTTCTCGTAAACAGTCAAGCACATATTGAATCTGGTCAAATACTTTGCTTTTTGTCTCTTTGTCTTTCTTGACCCACCTCTTCCCCCAATTTTCTCCCTCCACACCATGCTCCGGCACAGGAAACCTACGCCAAAAGCGACCATAAGCCGTCTCCAAATTACCTTCCTCATCTGCCCAGGCATCCCAAATTTTTGTGTGCTTTCGTAGATTACGTACGTGCGCCTCACCAGACAAGTACCACAACAGCTCATGCAGCATGGAATCAAAAAACATCTTCTTTGTTGTCAGAAGCGGATACCCTTTCTGCAGGTCTACCCGATAGAAATAGGCAAAGCAGGCCAGCGTAGCCACCCCTGTGCGGTTGACCTTTCGCACGCCATTGTGCAGAACATACTCAACCATCTCTAAATACTGCCGCATAATCTATTTCACCCTAACAAAATCTTCATCCAATATCCAGCTCACATCTTATAGCCTTAACGGAAAAACTCCCGCGCTATCTCCCAATAAACCGGATTATCGTTAACTTCCTTCTCCCAATACCAGTACTCCGCTCCCCACCAATAAGCCGCCGGCAACTGTGTGCGCTCCGCGAACCGGCGCATCTGCCTAAGCCGCTCCGGAGAAAAAGCCACTCTTCGCTCCTCTGCGCTCATAAAAATGTACGGCGCCGCGCCCCACGGCTCGCCTTGCAATTCGGCAATAATAACGTCTTGGCCGCGGATCAAATTGACCAGCCGCGCCTTCGCTCGATAAAGCCAGGCCGGGAAAATATAATCGTAATGCCACAGCTTATGCGTACGACCGGAAAACACAGTTCGATACATTGTCGTCCCCAGCATATCACCATACCGTGCCGCCGGTAACCAAGAGCTAAGTTCTCCTGAATCAGTCACTAAAATCTGGTGACTACTATCAAGCGCCCGTATCGTCGCCTCCTCTTGTGCTAAAAAGGCACGATCTTCCGGCGGGCATCCTCCAAAATCAAACAGGGGTTCGTTCTCCAGCTGCCATGTGGTCAAACTAGGGTGATCCTTATACCGCCCCACCACCACATACAACATTTCTAATATTTTCTTCTGTTTTTCATCCTCCGTCCTATCCTTCACCCAACCCGGCTCATGACACTCCGGCCAACGTGGCAGCTTCCGCCCTATCGCCAATATAACCGTGGCCCCCTTCTTCGCCGCCCGGTCCATCTGATAATCCAAATCCTGCCAATCATACCGCCCCTCCCTCGGCTCAATTTGGTCCCAGTAAGCATTGAGCCGCAGCCGCTTAACTCCCAAATCATCCAGCAGCGCGTCATAAGTCTCGCGCCAGCCTGGCCCGATCCAGTCCGCATGCGTCGTTGAGAAAGACACCCCGTACACCTGCTCACCAGGATTAAAGTCTGGCCTGGCCAGCAGCCAGACAAATATAAATATAAAAAGGGGAACTAGTAACTTCCTCATACCAACAGCGCGACACCCAAACTAACTAACACCATACCGCCGACTTTCTGCCAGACCGCCACCCGTGATAACTCCTCCCGAAACAGCTTCGGCCACCCCCTTGAGACCGCCACCGCCAACAGCAACAAAAATACATACTGCGTCCCCTGCAATGCATTCACCACCGTCACGCTGCCCAAGCTAATCGCCCAGTTCAACAGAATAAAAGCTCCCGCGGCTAGAGCTTTGTTAGCGACGAATACAGAAGCAACGACAGACCAGCCGTGGCCCGACAAAACCCCTCGTCGCTCACTAACCCCCCCTGCCCCCCCCTTATCAAGGGGGGCATTAATCCCTGCAGGTTCTAGCGCCTCCCCTGA
>CAYSWF010000104.1:0-538 GCA_964434765.1 uncultured Candidatus Saccharibacteria bacterium | reverse complement strand
ACAAGGGGAGGCTGGGAGGGGTTTTGAAGGAACACCGGGGGGTTCTACCCAACAACAAAACTATCGGCCCCACCAGCACCACTGCCAGCACCGCCTGCACTATCCGGCTGTACGCAAACACCGGCAAAAACGACCCCGTATTCGCATAAATATATTTCATCACCGCATAGTACCCAGCAAAAAACAGCCCGCTAACCACCGCCCCAGCCAAGACTCCGGCCGGCAGCCCCCTCACTCCCCGCCACCTAACAGACAAAAGGGCCCCGCCCGCCATCAACAACAAAACCGCCAACAAGCGCTGCCCCCCGAGCACCTCGCCTAAAAAGACAACTGCCAGCAGCAGCGTGAACGCCGGCACCGCCGAGCCAGCAACCGGCACCACCCGGGACGGCTCTCCTTTCTTAAGCGCTGTGAAGAAAAACCATAGTGCCACAATATAAAAAATGGCCGCCAGCGCCGACCAACTAATAACAAACACCGTCAGCGGCGTGTAATCAAACGCCAACAGCACCACTGCCGCCCCCGCCAGCACCGCCGA
>CAYSWF010000103.1:0-2875 GCA_964434765.1 uncultured Candidatus Saccharibacteria bacterium | reverse complement strand
TCCGGGATCGTCTAAAGGCAGGACATCAGGCTCTGAACCTGGTAATCGGGGTTCGAATCCCTGTCCCGGAACCACCTTTTCTCTAGTTGTCCCCGTAGCTCAGTGGATAGAGCGTTGGCCTCCGGAGCCAAAGGTCAGAGGTTCGAATCCTCTCGGGGACGCCATTAAGAATATAGGTTCGCCCCGCACCACATGGGATGCGGGGCGCCCAGAACCCACCGTGGTTCTGGGCGAATCCTGCCGGGGACGCCTTTCAACAAGTTCAGGGCAAACTCTTGTGGTATAATACCCTATTATGGAGGCCGTTCCCTCATTTGTTGATGTCAGGGGTGTCTCGGTTGAGTATCAACGCTCACCCGGACTACTAGGCCTGCTGGGCCAAAGGCCAGTAGCCTATTCTGCCCTTCGCGACATCACTTTTCGGTTTCCTCTCGGCGCGCATATAACAGTATTTGGTCACGAGGGTTCCGGCAAAACAACATTGCTGCGTCTCCTCACCGGACAACTTATGCCCACTACCGGCACGGTACGAGTCAACGGGCTATCTCCCCACGCCGTCCGGCACATCGCCGCCGGTTACGTCTCCAGCGAGGAAACCGAGCCGGACAGAGAAACCGGTTACCAAGTGCTTACTGCCTTTGCCCGCACCCATAACATATCCCCCGCCGCCGCCCGCGTCAGGGAAGTCAGCGACATACTGAAACTGGGTGAGCGCCTATTTACTCCCGCTCAAAAAATGTCTAGTGCCGGACGCTTGAGACTTAATCTAGCCCGCGCTGCTCTATCCGACGCTCCTCTAATCCTCCTCGACGACGTAGCTGAACAGCTAGGCGTTGCTTCCCTGGCCGAGATAACACCTCAACTTTTTTCTGGCCGCACCGTGTTGTTGGCTACACGGCACGCCAGCACAGCCGAGACGTTACGTCTGCCTCTCCTGTTGTTGCATAATGGCCGGTTGGCTCACCACGGCACCATTGATGAAATTGCCGCCGACCTATTCTGCCCGCGCCTTGTTGACGTGTGGATCGAAGGCCTGCGCTATGACCTACTGCGCCAGTTGCGTAAGCACGCCGGCGTCATCGAAGCCCGTCTTATTCCCACTTCCAGTTTTTCCGGACAGCGCTTGCGCATAACTCTCCACTCGGCCCGCTACCTGCCCTCTATATATGATCTAGTCAGCCAAACTCCTTTGCTGCGCGTCGAAGAACTACCCTCCTCATTCTATGACATTATTAAACGTCTCTAATTCTTCAAATATCGCTGTACCGCAATCAGACTACTGAAAATAGCCAGCCCCGCCGCTAACATCACCTGCAAACCCAAAATAGTAAACCAGCGGTCCACCGCGTATTGGTAGATGTCAAAAGAAGCACTATCCGCGTGGCTCTCGAAGAAAAAGCGCTGCAGTTCCGGTGAGGCCGCCTTTAGCGCCGGATAGGCGATGGCGCTGGCTACCACTACCGCCAGCAGTGCCACTAAAATTGATTCCAGCACAAACGGTCCTCTAATAAACCAGCGTGACGCCCCCACCAAATGCATAATGTCTATTTCCTCTCGAAAACTGTAGATGGCCAGCCGCACCGTATTGAACATAATCAAAACTACCAACACGACAAAAATAACGGTAACCACCAACCCGACGTTTTTTATAGCCGAAATAATAGTCATCAACCGATCAATCACCGCGCGGGAGTCTTCAAAATTTACTTCGGCCACGACTGCGGCATACCGCTCACTGGCCAAATCTCCCGCCATGGCCTGATAGAAGCGAGGCTCCGTAGCCACGATGAACATACTGGCCGGCAGAGGATTTTCTTCTAGTTCAGCCAGCGACTCCTCAATGAATGGTTTGTCCTGGTTACGCTGCCTAAATATGGCCAAAGCCTGTTCACTGCTAACAATCTCCACCCCCTTAACGTCATCCCGAGACTCAATTTCTCGGGCTAAAGCCGCAATCTGCTCCTCACTAGCGCTGTCAGAAAAAGTCACTGATAAATCGACTTTCTGTTCAACATTGTGTAAAACCTCCAGGCCGAAGATATTAGCAAAAAACAGGAACAACACAATAAGTAGTGTCATAGTCATAATGACCGTCGTCGCCACTGACAGCCAAATATTGCGCCAGAAGTTTTGCGAGGCCGCCTTAAACACACGTATAAAAGAAATCCCGACCATAAGTTAAAGTTTGTATGTACCTCCCTTTTGATCCGACACCACTTTGCCTTGGTTAAGAGTTATCACGCGCTTTTTAAGCGCGTTCACAATATCATCGTTATGCGTGGCCAGTAGCACCGTGGTGCCTAACTTGTTAATTTTGATAAGCAGCTGCACAATGTCCCATGAATGCAAGGCGTCTAAGTTGCCCGTCGGCTCATCAGCCAATAGAATCTGTGGTTTATAGGCTAAGGCACGGGCAATAGCCACGCGCTGTTTCTCCCCGCCCGAAAGCTCATTCGGATACGCTGCCGCCTTTTCTTGCAAATTGACCAGCTTTAATATATGCGGCACGGTTTCGTGAATCTCGCGCGAGGGCGCACCTCCTACCTCCATAGCAAATGCCACATTTTCCAGAGTTGTGCGCTTGGGCAGCAGCTTATAGTCCTGGTATACCACACCAATCTGTCGTCTTAAGTGCGGAATTTGCCACCGCTTAATCTTAGCCACATTCCATCCGTCAATGACAATCGACCCGGCCGTCGGCCGCTCCTCAGCCGATATGAGTTTAAGCATTGTCGACTTCCCCGCACCGCTCTGTCCCACAATCGACACAAAATCCCCTGTTTGTATCTTAAGCGAAACATCGTCCAAAGCTGGACAACCATCAGCATAAGCTTTCGAGATGTGCGAAAAAACAATCATCTTTGGACTTTAGATT
>CAYSWF010000102.1:0-2974 GCA_964434765.1 uncultured Candidatus Saccharibacteria bacterium | reverse complement strand
GGGGTCAAGTACACTTAATTGGGAAGGCACTGTATACTTTTCAGTTATGGATAAGGCGCTTTCGGTTACGGAGTTTGTCAGTACTATTGATGAGGCTTTAATGGTTTTTGACGGGGTGACGGTGGAGGGGGAGGTTGAGGAGTTCAATATCAGCGGGAACAGGTGGGTGCGGTTTACGTTGAAAGATGAAGAGAGTAACGTGCGGTGTTTTATGACGGTTTGGGATCTGAAGACGGAAATTGAGAATGGCATGATGGTACGGGTGACTGGCCGGCCAAAACTGACGCAAAAATGGGGGTTCAGTTTTAATTTAAAGTCAGTGCAGCCGGTTGGCGAAGGGTCGCTTAAGCGCGCGTTTGAATTATTGAGGAAGAAGTTAACGGAAGAGGGTGTGTTCGCGGCCGAGCGAAAACGGGCCTTGCCGCGGTTTCCCCGGCATATCGTGTTAATTACGTCTCGCGAGGCGGCGGCCTATGCAGATTTTTTGAAGGTGTTGCAAGCCCGCATGGGGGGACTCTCGATTTCATTTATTCATACGCCAGTGCAAGGAGAGGACGCCCCCCGCCAAATTACGGAAGCGCTAAAGACCGCCAATGCCGGCCTTGGTAGGTTGGATGCAATTGTATTGGTGCGTGGCGGCGGAAGCTTGGAAGATTTGCAATCTTTTAACGATGAGTCGGTAGTGCGGGCCGTGGCGTCATCGCGAACGCCAATTATTGTCGGGGTGGGACACGAGAGGGATATAACATTAGCTGAACTAGCGGCGGACGTAAGGGCCTCCACTCCCAGCAACGCGGCTGAACTGTTGGTGCGATCACGCGGAGAAGTTAAACGGGAAATTGCCAGAATGCGAAAGGAATTGGCCGATGTTTTAAGCGACCAGATAAAAACGCAAAGAGCAGCTATCGGAGAGGCAGTTAATGTTTTGCGTCAACAAATTACCGACACTTGTAACGCGGTGCAATCAAGGGTGGCAAGCCTGCTTGGTATGAAGCACCGGTTATTACAGAGCGCGGCGGAGGCGCAGGAAAGAATAATTTCGTTCAGAAAAGTTATCAGTTACGCTTTAAGAAATCGCTGGCAAGCTACCCAACAAAAAATAATTCAGTTGCAGCGCATGTTAGGTTCGCTATCGCCACAGCAAACACTGCAGAGGGGATATAGTATTGCGCGCGGCGCTGACGGAAAGATACTTAAGGATGTAGTTAAAGTGGCAGTGGGGGAGGCAATAACAACACAATTGTCCAGGGGGTTGATTAATTCATCCGTAATTAAAATAAGAAAAAATAATTTATGATTGAAAATAAATTTAATTTTACCAAGGGATATGAGGAGCTAGAAAGAATCGTGGCAGATTTTGAATCACGCGAGCTGGATTTGGAAAAAGATTTGCCGCAATTTGAACGCGGTTTGGAGCTGGCCAGTAAATTACAAAAACGGCTAAAGGAGATTGAAAATAGAGTTATTGAAATTGATAAGAAGTTTAAGGAATGAAGAAAATTCAAACGTTAATTCAAATATCGGGGGGTTAAATGGTAGCGATAGGGCTTCTAGGAGCATTTCTGAAGCTATTGAAAACAGGGTCAATACAGTTAATTCTTTGGCACGGGTCGGGCAGGTAGTGTAAACGGTGGTAAGAAAAGAAAAACCGCCTGGGTTGCCAGGCGGATAAATTGGGCTTTATTGTGCAGTAATTCTAACCCTTAGCTTTAGAATAGCTGCAGGGGCAAACTGGGTTGGGCGCATTGCTTTGTTTGCTGGGGTTGGCTCTACACACAATAACACAATTGCATTCCATGCTGTGCTATGCGGATGTCCTTACCAGCTACAAGATTTCTAAACTTGTCTTGTTTGGCTTGGTCTACCCAATCTTGTAGCTGCGCGTAGGAAAGTGGCCCCCCGGGGTCTTCATGGCCACTGTAGTGTACAATCCATGTACGCTTTGCGTTTGTTTCGGGGATAAGAAAGCGCAGGCCGGCTTCAATGGACATGTGGTTGGTGTCGGCTCTTGGCGTGATAGTGTTGCCGTCGAAAAAAAGTTCGTCAACGTTGCTAAGTAGATTGCCAAAGATGTCTGCTAAGTGCATTTGCTCGGTTGTAGGATTGTCATCAGTATACGTTGATGCGCGGTCTTCGCTGGGGAACCGTGGGATAAAGTGAACGAGCTCCCAGCCGAGGACGATTTTTTTGTATGTTTGCGTCTCGATTTCACCAAACTCGACGACCCATATTACAGCGCCGGGAGCAGATTGGCCTTGATATACGGGGACTGGCGTTATACGCAAGTTGATATCGAGACCTAAGAGTATGGGTGTGAGTGGATTGACGGCGTAATGTTGCAGTAATGGTGGTTTGCCATCCATTGGTTCGCAAAACCAGGGGTAGATCCGTTTTGGGCCCGCCTTGAACGTTTCAACTGTGCAATAGACCTCAATTGGAGTAGCACCTCCATGGCGAACTTGTCCCCAAACTAGGCGGTCAAGCCCTAGACTGTGATAAGCGTGGCCATGACTGATGAACAGTTGCTGCACCCAGGGCGAACCGAAGTCGATTAGACTGTCGATAGCGCCGAGGCCGCAGTCGAAGAGGATGTGGTGATAAGTTTCCCGATGCTCATCCCAACCTTTCTTGATGAAGAGAGATGCTGAAGTGTGTGCCTGCGGCTTTGATGACGAGCACTGCGGACAGCTACGGCATCCATATTCTCGCAAGAAACCGGCGGCAACCCCATTCATCCGAAAAAGAACAGTCTTTTGAGAATCTGGTGACATTGTTTCACTCCCTTGCTATTTGGTATGTGATTGGTAAAGGACTGACTGGTTATTGTGCGTTTGTGTGACTATCGTGTCAAGTATGCGTTATGTGAGTTAAAGAAAGTGAGTGAAGGTACCAGAGTGAAGGTGCCAGGTACTTTGATGCGGGTGGCAGTTGACATTGTCTAAAGAAAGGCTAATAGTGGGGGAGGTTTTGCACA
>CAYSWF010000101.1:2753-3047 GCA_964434765.1 uncultured Candidatus Saccharibacteria bacterium | reverse complement strand
GAACAAACACCCCCTGATCGACGAACTTGCCATTGCTTCCTGGTATCCTGGGGTTATGGGGACTTATTTTAACGGCAAAACAATGAGTTTGAGTTCGAGGGACGATGAGCGAGTGGGTTTTGTGGTGACGTATCGGAATATGGGAGGGCGAGCGCCGGATGAGGCGGGAAGTGTAGTGCTGGATGAGTTTCGAGATCGTGTGCCCGCGCACGGGGTATACATAGGCGCCGCTATGGCCTCGGAGCGCACCGCCGCCCAGTACGGGAAATTGGGCGAGGTGAGACGCGACCCGAT
>CAYSWF010000101.1:0-2743 GCA_964434765.1 uncultured Candidatus Saccharibacteria bacterium | reverse complement strand
GGGGGAGCTGATTGGTGACATGGAGGTGGGACAGGAGGTTATTGTAGAAAAGGACGGGTGGTCGGCGATTGATATTGGCATGGCTAATTTTAGCAGTCGGAAAAATACGAAGGACGTGATTTTGCATGTGAGAGAAAATGTTAATGCCACGAGAGATTTGCGGACAGCGGTGGTTAATGCGGCACAGATTAAGGATAGCGCGTGGCAGAGGTTTGAATTTGAGTCGATGGCCGGCTCGGCTGGACAGACGTATTATGTGGCGCTGACGAGCCCAGATTCTACAGTTGCTAACGCGATTACGGTGCGTTTTGTGCCGGAGGATGTATTGCCCGGGCAGATGTTGCTGCGCCGTCGGTCGCTTAGGGGTGGAGAACAAAACAGTGATTTCTGGCGTGACGGCGATATGGCCTATCGGTTACGATAAAGGCATGAGGAGGGTTTAATGAAGTGGTTGGTGGTGGCGATGATTTTGGCGGGAGTAGCCAGTGTTGAGGTAGCACTGGCGGATGAAGATTTTGGTGAGGATGATTCTTATGGACCCCAAGAGCAGAAAATTATTGTGCCAGAGAGGCGTCAGACGACGCCGCTGCCAGTGGTGGAGGTTAAGGGAGTGGATGAACTGCCTTGGCCTGTACTGGATAGGAGTTTGGATGGTGATGGCGATGGTTTGAGCGATGTTGATGAGGTTCGACTAGCCACTGATGCCGAAAGCCCTGATACGGATGGGGATGGATATATTGACGGGCTGGAAGTGGTGCGAGGATATAATCCGCTAAAAAAAGGGCCCGGGGACAAAGTCGTTCTAACCCAGTTGGACATAGCCAGTTCGAGCAGTGTGTACCAGGTGACGGGAGTGCGGTTGGAGGTAAGGGGGGGTCAAGAAGCGCTGGTGGTCACGGGCGAGGGTCCGGCAAACTCCTTGGTGACGTTGTTGGTAATGTCTAACGGGACCAAGACATGGATAGCGCGAGCTGACGGTACGGGCCGCTTTATTTATGTCTCGGCTGATACGCTGGCTTTAGGGCCGCATCGGGTATATGCAGCCGGCACGGCGGCGGGGGGAGCGGTGTTGGCGGTAAGCAGACCGCTTAATTTTGTGCGCGCAGAGGATACGTTAGAGGTAATAGAAGTAGCGACGGCGGCAGCGCTGGCAGAGGAGAGTGGGGAGTCGCAGCCGGTAGTGGTGAATGATGAGAGTAGAACATGGCTGACGATAGCGGCCGGCACCAGCGTCATTTCCGTGGCCTTGGTTATTGGCGGTGGATTTATGTGGTGGCGCCGGGTGAGAGGGAAGCCCGCTTGACGCTAAGGATATTCGGCAGTACATCTGATACCAGGTGTTCTTTGTTTTGCGTTTCCTGTTTGTCTCCGAAAGGAGACTCTGCTCTGAAAGGAGTACCTGTTATGACCGCTGTTCATTTACAACCAGCCGCCAAGGTTCTTTTTAAGGGCCATGGTGATTATGTTCTTGCAGAAGCCTCCAGGCTTCTCCAAGAACAGTCTCTGTCTGACCAGGACAGAGGTGGAGGGCTGCTAAACCTGTGTGCGGTGGCGGGAGATTACACGGTGGTGGCTAAAATCGTTGTCGCCGCAGTGGCCAACAATCTTCACTCTTCTGCTTGGTTAGAGAAAGTAGCCACCGTCTTTGGCACCGACCCGCTCGTATTTGAAAAAGCGCCTCCGGAGCCCTACCGCTTTGTGGATGGCCTGGTGCTTGGCTTATTCCAGGCAGTTAATTGGATCGACACTAACGGGGGTTATTCAACGACATTTGAGAGAGAATTTCCCCAGGTGGTGGTCAAAGTCATCACTGGCCGCAACGACTTACTTAAGCAAGCCGAGGAGTTGTATAGGGGCAGAGAAGTAGTGGGAACCTTGAGTGTTGAAGAGGGGAAGTTCGGGGGTGAGCTTGCCAATGCTGTCCACGCTTACGTTCGTGGCACAGCCATGTGTGAAGCACGTAAGCTGGCTTCTTTTCAAGGTGTCAGGCTGGACAACATCCAGCGAATCATCAATGGCACTTGTGACTACCTATCCCAGGACAAGAGTAATCGACAACTTACCCGCTGGGGGGAGTTGGTTTTGGGGAACATCGCTTACGCTTTATTTGGCCAAATGGCTCTGTTCGCGCGGGCCCAGGCTCTGAAGGACTACCTGAATAAGCTTGTTGGCTTCAGTAAAGCATGATTTCCTGATCAGCCACAATTTCTTACCGCTATCTGGCGAACCCAGAAAGCGGTTTTTTTATTTGACATATATATGAATATGTGCTAAGGTGCCAAGTTGCCTTTTGGGTAGTTGTTTAAAAACTGAACCGCTATTAAGAGGAGAGTTATTATGGCTAGTGTAGCACTACGGGCGGCACGAGTTGACGTGGATTCTCTCGTCGATCTTGCCAATCGGGCGCTAAAGCTCAACACCTGGGATGAGCTGCAAGAGGCGGCGAGGACATTGATTGAGGCCAAGCGGAAGCTCAATGGAAAAGATCCTGATTTTTCGGGGGACCATGGGATCTTGTACGACCATATTGGGCGTCTGCAAGAGGCCATGGGTGATCTCGAGGCCGAAGAGGGGGATCGAATCGACATCACCGCGTTGGTGGAGGATGCCGAGGAAGCTTTGATGAAAAACTCGGTCCCAGCGCTTGTTGGAGTTAGGAAGAGTCTGCAGCAGGCAATAGACCGAGCCAAGGCGCCAACCTACCAGAGACGGCTAAGGAGATTGATTAGGGGGCTGAACGAGG
>CAYSWF010000100.1:0-3136 GCA_964434765.1 uncultured Candidatus Saccharibacteria bacterium | reverse complement strand
TTCTATATTGTGCCCGTCTACATCAATCACGTGCCACCCGAAGGCCTCGTATTTTTCCCGCAACGGCTCCTTGGTCATCACGCTCTCCGTCATGCCGTCAATCTGAATATTATTTCTGTCCATAATTGCCGTCAGGTGTTGCAGCTTGTAATGCCCGGCAAAAGCTGCCGCTTCCCAAATTGACCCTTCGTCCTGCTCTCCGTCTGACATCACACAAAAAGTCTGGTAACGCCTGCCGTCCAGCTGCGCTGCCAGGGCCGACCCGCAGGCAATGCCAAGGCCCTGACCTAAGCTAGCCGCGGAGGACTCCACTCCTGGTACCGTTAGGTCTATGTGTCCCTGTAGCCGCGTGCCCAGTTTGCGTAGTGTTTTCAGCTCCTCGACTGGGAAAAAACCAGCCCGCGCCAGCGCCGCGTACCAAACCGGCGCCGTGTGGCCGCACGATACATACAAACGATCCCGGTCCGGATCGTCCATTTTCTTCGGGTCCACATTCATAACATTGAAATACAAAGCTGTGGCAATGTCAGCCAGTCCTAACGGTCCCGCCGTGTGCCCCGACCCCGCCTCCACCAGCATAGAGATAATATCTTTACGCAAGGCATTAGCCATCCGGTTCAGATCTTCAAGCTTCGTCAATCTTTTCATATTAATTGAAGTATAGCATTTATTTTCCGACGTTGCCGTTTTGCGTTTTTCTCTTTAATCTTTACTCTTCTCTGCCGCCGCGGCCAATAATTTCAATTGCTGATAGTTCTCGACTGGGTTTCCCTGTCCAAAAATAGACGTATTAGCGCACAAAATACTGGCTCCTGCCTTTACGTAGGGCTCCACCGTTTCTTTGTCAACATGGCCATCAACGGCTACCGGCCTGTCGGCATGCTGGTCTTTAAACTGTCCAATTTTCCTATATACCACCGGGTTTAGGGATTGGTTAGCCCAACCCGGGTTGTATCCCATGAATAATACATAATCGATTAAATCCAAATATTCCTCCAGCCGCCCATTTGGCGTCTCTGGATTTAAGGCCAAGGCCAGCTCGCTTTGAGTTACTTCTCGCAGTTTTTCATAAACGAAAACTAGATCGTTAGTTCCCGAAAACGCCTCCAGATGAAATATGCAGCGAGCGGGAGCCAGATCAACAATGTCATCCACGAAGTTAGCCGGAGTGTGCACCATCATATGCAGCTCGCATTTCTCGCTTTCCGCCAGCCGCTTGAGCCGCCGCACTTCCCTAAACGTTGGCTCTCCAGCAAAGATGCCGTCCGTCACGTCAATTTGAATATGCATAACCGCTTCGCGCACTTTGTCCCAGTCCGCCTCGATTTGCTCGTAAGTCTTGCGCAGGATGGCCGGTACTATCTCAACCATTCTCGTACTGGGTAATTTTATCTATTCGCCGCCGATGTCGCTCCGCACCGGAAAAACTTGTTTCCAAGGCAGCCCTCACGATCTCCCTTGCTTTCTCCGCGTCAATGTACTTAGACCCTAGAGCAATTACATTTACATCATCATCTCGCCGCCCCGCCGCCGCCAACTCCGGATCATTAGCCACCACTGCTCTAATTCCCTTTACCTTCCCCGTCACCACACCCATGCCCACCCCAGAGCTACATATGGCCACTCCTAGACTGCCAGAATCCCCGGCCACCTTTTCCGCCAACGGGATACCAAAATCCGGAAAGTCATCTCCCTCGTTATATTCCTTAGCCCCTACATCTACCACTTCGTGTCCCTCGGACTCTAACCACTCGCGCAAAGAATCCTTCAGCTCTATTCCCCGATGATCCGCCGCCAGATAAACAGTCATGTTCTTATACTATACACGCTTGACTTATAACTGTACCAGTGCTATCTACAACAGCGTACAGCACCTTCAATCAGCACCTTTCACAATAAAGGCCATAAAATGACCAAACATAAAAAAGAAGGCATTTTCCCCCTGTCTGAAAAAATGCCTTGCCGACCGCGCCACATCATCATCAAAAATCGTTACATGCTACCAGTCGTTTTCGATAACAATCTCGAAGCGGAAGAAGCTGCCGCCAGGATTATCTTCTTATCTCAACGGGAGCACCGGTGGGTCGGAGTCTCTTGGCAGCGCTTGCTGGCCATGATGAAAGAAGACATAGCTGCCAATGACCGGCGCTTTGCCTTGAGAGAGCGCGCTAGACAAGACCACCGGTGGGCGCAGTACCAAAAGCGTTGGTATCACTCCTGGTGCGCACCGCTCCGCCGCCTTTATTCCTGGTTTTTCCCAGCCAGGCTTAAAGAACCCGCCGTTCCTACCAGCGGTATTTACTCTTATGGTCTTTCTTTCGTGCGGCACGGCCTGCGCTTTCTCGTCTCCGGCCTCTGGCTGCGCGCCGAACGTCATGATGGCAACATCGTATACTTCCCCACTCCCAAACTTATCAAACGCATCATGCGCAAGCATGACATCACCGCCAGATAAGAAATAACTTTTTTGTCTGGCTTTTTAATTTTATAGATAAAGTGGTTGGAAAATTGGTTTTAAATAAAGAAAAAAGCACCGCTGACACACTTGTCGTCGGTGCTAAAGAGCTTGTTGTCTGTCATTAACGAAGCTAACTCACTTGCTTTTCTGGCGAGCCAAGAACTCCTTGCCGTGGCCAACCTGGGTGTTGATGGGCACGCCGTCTTTACACAACGGACAGTCTACCTCGTCCCAAGAATCAAGGTTTACGTCAACCAGCGAGCACAGCTTGGGTACATTGAGGTCTTTCGCCGTGATACCCCCTCGGTTGCACAAGGCTATTACACCCTGCACCAGACCGCCCATCGTCTGCACTAGTTTAACAACTTTCCTGGCCGACCCGCCGGTCGTCAGCACATCCTCAACCACCAGCGCGTTCCTTCCTTGAATGTGCTTCAGCCAGCGAGGCTTGATCAAAAAACCCTCTCCCTCATCGGTTTTTTCTGCATATACACCCAGCACCATGTTTCCCGTCAACCGCGCCAGGTGATAAGCCGTCCATTGCGAAAGAATGATGCCGCCTCGCTCTGGGCCGATGACAACCGTCGCGAGACTCATCCAGTTATCTCTGGCCGCCAGATCCACCAAGCTTTGGCACAGGTCAGCGGTAACGTTCACGAAAGGGTAAACGGCATCCTT
>CAYSWF010000099.1:1740-3139 GCA_964434765.1 uncultured Candidatus Saccharibacteria bacterium | reverse complement strand
AAAGGATTAGCCATCTCATAAAAAGGATGAAATAACAGCAGACCGCCCATTCCCAGCCACCAAGGACTGCGCGGGCGCCATTGTCTAGCCACCGATAAAATGGCTGCAATAATCACAGCATTCAACAACGCCACCGCGCTTCTCAAACTATCTATCAGTGAGAATCCGCCGGCGTGTATCGCCGCAGCCGCGAGGAGTACCGGCGTGCCTGGATGAGCCGGGTGGCGCGCGGTGTCAAAAATAAGCGGGCCGCTTGTTAAATCTTCTGCTAAATACTTTACCTTTTCTAACCAGAAAGACTGATCCACAAAATTAACCGATCGCCATAGTGCCCACTGTGCCAGGAATGCCACTAAAAATGCGACACAAAAAAAGCGAAACGCGCTATTCATTACCTAAAAATAGCACGTTTCCCTCCCTATGTAGCCGGGGCTGGAATTGCACCAGCGATTTCGTGGTTATGAGCCACGCGAGATACTACTTCTCCACCCGGCGCTAACTCCCCCTCAATCTCTAAGGGGATTATCAAGTATAGGCCACCTATCGTATTTTACGCAACCCTCTTACTAAAGTGTCACAAAATTATAACAAAATGCCAACCAAATAACATTGCCAGCTATATCACAGTCAGTGATGATATAGGCAGACCAGTAGGGGGAGTATAATATAGACCAACTCCTCAACCATTGAGACCTACTGTGTTCTTAAGAAGCCAACTCCTCTTGCGAGGAGGGTTTAACAATCCCGCCCCAGGCGGGATTGTTGTTACGCGGTAGCGGAGGTGAGATTCGAACTCACGACCCATTGGTTATGATCCAATTGCTCTGCCGCTGAGCTACTCCGCCTCTGACCCACTTAACATATAGACAAAAAGCATTATATTCAATATTCTACGCTTACAGTGTATTTAATTAAGGACCCGTGGTGTAGCGGTTAGCACACGAGCTTGTCAAGCTCGTAGCGCGAGTTCGACTCTCGTCGGGTCCGCTTTTAGCCACCGAAGCTTTAGCGTAGGTGGCCTTCGCCTCGCCGAAGCCCCGCCCGTGGCGGGGCGCAGGCGGGCTCCGGCTTCACCTCGCCGAATTGAGAAAATATTTGGTACAATAAACCCATGTCCCAACCGTACGAAATTGACGATTCCACCGAGCGCGTACCGTGGTTAAAACTAGTAATACTCGCTGTCATACTTTGGACCGTTGCCTGGTGGCTAAAGTAGCCGTTTGCTACACTGCTGGCTATATGACCGTGCGTGCCTTCGTGGTCGGGTCCCTAACTGCTGCTGTTTTATCTTGGGCCATTTGGCTGGCTATCATTAGATACCTCGACCCCTGGCGCGCCGGCCTAATCGGTTTCCTGCTCTTCTTTTTAGCTTTATTCTTGGCAGCATCCAGCACTATGG
>CAYSWF010000099.1:0-1695 GCA_964434765.1 uncultured Candidatus Saccharibacteria bacterium | reverse complement strand
TCCGATCCAGCCTGCGGCAAGGAATACTACTCAGCCTCTTCCTTAACTTGTTGTTATTGCTGCAGCTTCTGCGCTTCTACAAATGGTGGCTGGCGCTACTCGCTATATTCTTCTTCGTTTTTATTGAATTTATATTCTTAGGCTATGACCGAACCGCTCGGCGCCCGCCTCGACACGCTGAAAACTGAATCAGTAACTGCCCTTAAGCAAGTAAAAGATGCCGCCCAGCTCGAGCAGTGGCGCATTGCCTATCTCGGACGGAGGGGGGCTATCCCGCGGCTGCTGCGAGCCATCAAAGACCTATCCCTGGCAGAGAAACGTCTCATAGGCAAAAAGGGGAATGAACTTCGTCAAAAATTAGAAATACTTTATGAGCGAAAAAAGCAGGCGATTGGGCCGGTATCATTTAGTGCTAAGCTATCCAGCTTCACCCCTGCCCAGCCGCAGTATGGCCACCTCCATCCTCTCACTCTCGCCATCCGCCGCATCCAGCAAATTTTTTCGGCCCTGGGCTTTCTGATTGTGGGAGGAATAGAAGTTGAAGAAGCACAATATAATTTTGACCAGTTAAACATTCCTTTTGAGCATCCAGCCCGGGCAGAGACAGACACTTTTTATCTCGAAAATAAAGGCAACGCCAAAGACCTTGTTCTGCGCACTCACACCTCACCCGTTCAGCTTCGTGCTGTTCTCGAGAACAACCTGATCCCGCCCTTTAAGATATTATCTCCCGGGCGCGTATTTCGTGCCGAGCGTACCGACGCCACTCACGAGACAACTTTTTACCAGTTCGAAGGTCTAGTAGTTGGGGACGATGTTACCATCGCGGACTTTAAAGGAACAATTGAAACATTTTATAAAGCTTTTTTTGGGAAGCAAGTAGAAACCAGACTGCGACCAGGGTATTTTCCCTTTGTGGAGCCTGGGTTTGAAGTTGATATCAGCTGCCTGTTTTGTCGAGCGCCAGCGAGATCCCCCGAAGCTTTAGCGAAGAGGGGCAGGGGCTACCGCTGCCGTGCCTGTAAAGATACTAAGTGGCTTGAGGTTATGGGAGCTGGCATGGTCCATCCCAATGTATTGAAAAATATGAACATTGATCCCCGGACCCATCAAGGTTTTGCTTTTGGGCAATCAATTGATCGAATAGTAATGCTTAATCACGGTATAGACGATATCCGCCTTTTCTGGTCCGGAGATATTAGGTTTTTAAAACAATTCTCATGAAGATCTCCTACAACTGGTTGAAAGATTTCTTGCCGGACCTAACTGCCTCTCCTCAAGAAGTATCTGATCTTCTGACTAAACACAGCTTTGAGACAGGAGTTCAGGGTGAGCTATCAGTGCCGCCCGACGTCACCGTCGTCAAAATCGTAAATATCAAGCCTCACCCTAATGCCGATCGGCTGCATCTGGCCACCGTCACAGACGGCCAGCGGGAAGTCACTGTCGTTTGTGGCGCTACTAACATTGCCGTAGGCCAAACTGTGCCGTACTCGCCGCCGGGAGCCACACTCCAAGACGAAAACAGTAACGACTTTACTGTTAAAGAGGCAAAGATTCGTGGTCAAACAAGCCCCGGCATGATAAATTCTTTGCGCGAACTTGGTTTGCATCCCCAAGAACATGGTGGCATTTGGATTTTACCCAGCCCCACCCCTCTGGGGGCAAGGCTGGCCGATCACTTTCCGTCTGACA
>CAYSWF010000098.1:0-3194 GCA_964434765.1 uncultured Candidatus Saccharibacteria bacterium | reverse complement strand
ACCACATCAGCCAACTGCCAAAACTTAATTGGCAGCTGCCGGCTCACCAGCCACAGTGCCAGCCCCACCCCCACCAATCCTCCATGCCACGACATCCCCCCCTGCCACAAAAAAAATATTTCCTGGGGATGCGCCCAAAAATATCCCGGCTCATAAAACGACACAAAACCCAGCCGGCCCCCCACCAGTACTCCGGCCATACTCCACGCCAGCACGTACAACCACTCCTCCTGTGACAACTTTAAACCCCGATACCTCTGCAACTTCGGCAACAAGTACCACACCACCCCAAACGCCACCAAATATAACACGCCGTACCACCGTATCTGCCAGCCAAACAAATCAACCGCAATTTCCCTGGTCGGCAAAAACTCTATCATCTATAAATTATTAACCAAGCCCCAAAAATCTCCACTTGACAAGAACATCATTCTTAGCTACACTATAACTCGTTTCGTTGTTATTTGTCATTTCCCAAATCCGAGTCTCTTTGTCTAAGGAGAAAGAAAGTGATTGCTTTCGCTCGACCACACCCTGCCTACCATCGTCCAGGACGCCAGCGCCAACAACACGCCTGCACGTTGGACGAACACGGCCGATGCCCCGAATGTGGCCAGCAGTTCGCGCTGTGCCAAGCATTCAATGGAAACCGCTGCACCATTTGCGGCAGTTACCTGGACGAATACGGCATCTGCAACAACCTACACGAGTATGGCGTATGGTACGCGCTAGCCTAGACTGCTCAATCTCCAAATCTCTTAGTACCTTACCCCCGCCCCCTACCCCGCCCCGCGGGGTTTTTCTTGCCCTCGTCGGTCAGGCCATCTTAATCCCCTCTTCCTCAAACCTTCTTTTTATATTGAGTAGTATCTGCTCCTGCGTATCCATGTACGCCCGGTACTCCCCAGTTGTCACCTGGTACACCACCTCTAACATCAAAGCCGAAGCGCCAAACTCACTAAAGTGCGCCCGACTAAATTTTGCGTTCTTCTGACCTTCAATAATTTCCCGGATCATAAGCGGGATCTTCTCCAGCTGCGCGCTCGACGTCTCATACTTAACCCTCAATGCAAACACCACCCGCCGTTCCTTCCTGCGCCCAAAGTTTTTTAGCGCGCTAGAAGTCATCTCCCTGTTCGGCACCACAATTTCCTCACCATTCACTGATTTAATACGCGTCGTCTTAATCCCCACCGTCTGCACTGTACCTTTGTAGTCGCCCACAACCACAAAGTCACCCGGCACGAAGGGCTTATCAAAGTAAATAACTAAGGAACTGAACAAGTCACTCAAAATATTCTGCGCCGCCAGCGCCACCGCGATACCGCCAATGCCTAATCCAGCAATCAACGACGTCACATTAATGCCCAGATTAGACAACACAAACAATGCCGCCAACACCCACAACACAATACTCAACAAACTGTGTACCATCTGAATCACCGATTGCGATCTTTTATCATCCACTCTCTTCATGCGCCGCTTCACATAAAACTCAATAAATATCTGCAGCGCCACCACTACCTGATAAACCAACCAAACAAGCAATACCATATTCACTGCTTTTCCCGCTATTCCCTCTATATCGAGATAGCGCAATGCCGCGTAGAAAGAAATGAAGGTGTAAAACGGCGGCTTAACCGTCTTCACTACCGCTATTAACGCGTCATCCAGTTCCGTCTTTGTCCTCTCCGTCACCCGCATAAGCGAAGCTAGTATCAACCACTGCGACCACTTCAGTACATACACCACCCCCACAAAAACCAACACTGCCGCCAGATAGTCAAACACGCTGTTGCCCCAAATTGTATACTGCCAAAACCCAGTATTAAATAAGGGATCCATACCACCCCAGCATAACTCAACACTCCCCAAATAAAAAAGGGGTGATTGATGCTGCGATCATTCACCCAGAAACGAACACTAAAAAAGAATGCAAGTCACCAGTTCTAGGTCCGGCTATCCTAGCCAGCCCCGCCCCTTACTCTACGCCACTGCCTGTGCCCTCATTTGTTCCCGTTCCTCTTCCTTCACCTTCAGCCTCTCCGCCACCGAACGACTCTGACCGGGCAAGAAAACCTGGCCCCACGGTAAAGCACCCCCATTACGGATATGGCCAGCATGTACGAACCCTCCCCTCTCGCCGTCCCACAACACCTCCGCCGCCGGCGCGATAGTTACGTTGCAACTCACGCAGATGCCCCACGTCCCCCACAGCTTGCTCAATGCATTCTCCCATCCGTGCCCTCTATGCTTTGGGTCAACATACAGAGACAGCACGTCACAGAGCCGCATTGGCGACACCCGAACATCAGCTCCTGTCGCAATGGCCATACCTTAACTCCCTTCAATAAAAAGGTACGTAATCCGCCAGACACCATGTCTAGCGTATTACCCCATCATACTTACTACCAAAAAAGTGTCAATGATTATTGACACTTTTTCAGACTGCTCACTAAATTTACAGATATTTCTCCACGGCCGCCTTGACAGCTTCGTAAGGTTGCGCCCCAGACAAACCATCTTTCTCTCCGTTAGGTCCAATAATCACGCTGTATGGCGTACCCTGACCGCCCGCCGCCTCGGCATCGGCCAAATCCTCTGCCACCCGGCCGGCATACTGACCTGTATCAAGGCAAGTTTGGAACTGCTGTATATTGGCCACGCCCGCTTGAGCCGCCAGGGCCGGCAGCGTCGTTAAATCAAGCCCGTTGTTAGACGGGGTTACCTCGACAATTTTATCCACCATCTCCCAAAACTTGCCCTGCTCCCCCGCGCATTCGGTAGCCTCTGCCTCCTTCGGCGCCTGGCTGTGCAACTGCTCTAAAGGAAAGTGCCTGTATACCCAGCGCACGTCGTTTGGGTATTCCTTAACCAGCTGCTGCATGGTCGGGTGAAATCGCTTACAGAATGGGCATTCCAGATCAGAATATTCAATAACCGTCACTCGAGCATTGACCGCGCCCCGCACGTGGTCTGCCTCCCCCACCGGGCGAATGTCACCAATTACCGCCCCCATTACCTCCGCCGCCTCGTCGGGCACCGCCACTACGTCATCATTCGCCTGCGGTTGCCCGACTGGAACACGACCCCCAAAGTAAACAGCCATCGCAATCAAGGCCCCCGCTATCACGATCGCCACCGGCACACCCAGCGGCCCAGGTTTTCCCTTCCCAGATTCTTCCTTCACTGCA
>CAYSWF010000097.1:0-3363 GCA_964434765.1 uncultured Candidatus Saccharibacteria bacterium | reverse complement strand
CGGGGCCCCTCGGAATTCCGCTTGGGCTGGAAGCCTTTCCGCCGCGCCACCCATCGCTTTGTCTGGTGCAAATAGTGGGTGTGGGAATATTTGTTCCCGCGGGCTTTCCTTTTCGCCGCGATAAGGAAATAGGCGGCGCAGGAGGCGGAGGGTGGTGCGGACGGACTGGGCGGAAGAGTAAGGGCCGAAATATCTGGCACCGTCTTTTTTGAGACGGCGGACGGGGAAGACACGGGGCATTTCTTCATTAGTGGTGATTTTAATGAACAGGTAGTATTTGTCATCCCGCAGGACGACGTTATAGGGGGGTTGGTGCTGGCGAATGAGATTGGCTTCGATGATAAGGGCCTCGGTCTCGGTGTCGGTGATGATGGTTTCGACGTGGGCGACTTTAGGCAGCATTTTCTGTTTGGCGGGGTCTAGGGTGGCTTTGGCTCTGAAATATGACTTGACGCGGGAGCGCAGGGATTTGGCTTTGCCGACGTATAACACGTTGTTCTTAGCATCTTTGAATAAGTAAACGCCGGGCTGGGCGGGGAGGCCCGCCAGCTCAGCTGGCAGGCCCTTGAGTTGTTGCTGGAAGGAAGAGGTCATTTGACGAAAATACACTTTGTGTAATAATGCGCAAGGTTCTTTGTCACTGGGACGTGTATGAAAGTAGGTGTGTTACCTGCTGCATATACCCCCGCCATGAATGGAAGGACTTGTCATGAACGCAACTCTTCAAGATCTGTCTTCCGAACTGACCGAACTGGAAGGTATCGTCATCCCTGAGAAGGCAACGCTGGAGGAGATGGTCCGCGCTGGCGGGTACGACTGCGCCGACGAGAGCATCACCTCCGCTAACTTCCCCATCACCTGTCGCGGTCCGCGCAAGCTATACATCGTCCACTTCGAGAAGTGTATGGATACCGGTAAAGTGGAGCAGGCGGTCGTGCAGATGCCTGACAAGAAGCTGGCAAAAGTCGAGGACCTGCTGGCCGTCGGCGCGCATCCCAAGCACAAGGAGCTGCAGCGAAAATTCGCTATCTTCTGCCTCGGCTCCTCCGCCGTGCTGCATGGCCATCGCTTTGTCCCATGCCTCAGCGGGCATCACGGCAGGCGCGAGCTTCACCTCGCCCGCTGCTACGTCCACGAGTGGCTTGATATCTGTCGCTTCCTCCTCGTCGGCACTTCTTCGCCGGGGGCTGCGGCAATGCACAGCAAGTAGCCGCTCGGACCCTTTATCCCCTGTATTCGCCTCAAAACGAGCGCAGGGGATTTTTTATGACAAAGTGGCGAATGTTAGAACTTGCTTGCTTAGCCTTTTTATTTTATACTGCCCACTTATCATGCCCAGTAACAATAATTCATCGCATGCCTGACAATATAGTGATAAGAGGCGCGCGGGTGCACAACCTAAAAAATATTAATTTGAGGATCCCGCGCAATAAGCTGGTAGTGCTGACGGGGCTCTCTGGTTCGGGCAAATCGTCACTGGCTTTTGACACGTTGTACGCGGAGGGGCAGCGGCGTTACGTGGAGTCGCTATCGGCGTACGCGCGGCAGTTTTTGGGATTGATGGATAAGCCGGACGTGGATCATATCGAGGGACTGCCGCCGGCTATTTCCATAGACCAAAGATCGGCGCCGCGCAACCCGCGTTCCACGGTCGGCACGGTGACGGAAATATATGATTACTTGAGATTACTGTTTTCCCGCACGGGTACGCCGCATTGTCCAAAGTGCGGCCGGATTATCGAGCGGCAGACTATCAAACAGATGACGGAACAGGTGCTTAAGTTGCCGACTGACACACAGTTGTTGATATTAGCGCCGTTGGTGCGTGATTATAAAGGGGAGCATCGTCAGGTAATAAAGGATGCGCGGTCGGCGGGGTATGCGCGCGTGCGAGTTGACGGAGTAGTGTATTCCACCGGGGAGGCGGAGCGACTGGCTTTAGATCGTCAGAAACACCACTCGATTGACGTCGTGGTAGATCGCTATTTTTTAGAGAAGAAACCTGATCGTCCGCGCTTGGTTGATTCGCTGGAGACAGCGATTAATCTCGGAGGAGGATTGGTGGTGGTGCAACAGGCGGACACGGGGGAAGAGTGGCTGTTTTCCGAAGAGTTTTCTTGTCCGGGCTGTGGTGTTAATCTGCCGCCGCTGGAACCGCGTGATTTTTCTTTTAATTCGCCACACGGGGCTTGCGCGGAGTGCACAGGTTTGGGGGCCCGGCAGGAAATTGATCCGGGCTTGGTTATTCCCAATGACAAATTAAGCCTGGCGGAGGGGGCAATTAAACCTTGGAGTAAATCAGGGCGCAGCCGCTGGTATGATCGGCTGCTGCGTGCGCTGGCTGGCGTGTTGAACTTTAGTATGGACGGGCCGGTGTACAAACTTGCCAAGCACGATTTGAATGCTGCAACCACTTTGGCATCAAAATTGACAGTTGTAATACTCTGAGGATTGACAAATGTACCGATTAGTGTTAGCACGCGGGGCGGCAGGTGGGACACAACATATGAAGGGGTGGTGCCGCAGCTTATGCGTCGTTACAAAGAGACGGAGTCAGATCACATGCGAGCGGAAATCGAGCAGTATATGGTGGAGCAGCCTTGCCCGACTTGCCAGGGCAAACGCCTAAAGACAGCGCCGCTGGCGGTTACGGTGGGTGATAAAAGCATTCATGATGTGGTGACGTTGTCTGTGGGCGGGGCTTTGGAGTTCTTTTGGGGCCTGGCTGAAGGCGAGGCGCTTTCAGCCCAGAAGCAAAAAATCGCCAAACAAATATTAAAGGAAATTTTAGCGCGACTGACCTTCTTGAAAGACGTGGGTTTGGGCTACTTGACCTTGGAACGACGGGCCGGGACTTTGGCTGGCGGGGAGGCGCAGCGTATTAGGTTGGCTACCCAGATTGGCTCGGGTCTGGTGGGTGTGTTGTATATTTTAGATGAGCCGTCAATTGGTCTGCATCAGCGCGATAACCGGAAACTTATTAAGACATTGCTGAATCTGCGGGACTTGGGCAATACGGTGATTGTGGTGGAACACGACGAGGAAACAATTCGCACGGCGGATCAGGTAGTTGACATCGGGCCGGGAGCAGGTGAACATGGAGGGAAGATTGTTTTTCAGGGTACGCCGAAACAGTTGGCGAGGGCCGGCACTTTGACGGGCAGGTATTTGTCGGGGCGGCTGCGTATTGAGGCGCCGCGCGAGTATCGGTCGGGCAATGGCAAGAAACTGACGGTGGTAGGGGCGACGGAGCATAATTTAAAAAACGCGACGGTGACTGTTCCGCTGGGTATGTTTGTGTGCGTAACGGGTGTGTCGGGCTCGGGTAAGTCGACGCTGATTAACGATATCCTGTCACGTGCC
>CAYSWF010000096.1:0-3369 GCA_964434765.1 uncultured Candidatus Saccharibacteria bacterium | reverse complement strand
CAGCAGCTTCAGAAGGAAATCCGCGAGCATGGTTTTTAGTTTACCACTTTCTGGTTGCTTCAGATATCTGGCTGGAGCTTGGTTGACATGGAGGAATTTTAGGAGAATAGTGGGGGTGGATTTGTACGCTGGCAACATTCTTTACAAGGAGAAGCCCCATGCATTTGTGGATGATTGTAGCCGTGTGGGTGTTTGCGATTGTTGCAGCAGCCACAATGTTGTTTACTATTTGGTACTTTTCTGATGATTCAGAGAAGGAAGAGCTTGAAGAGCCTGAAGATCCTGATGAACGCTGGTAAATGTTTCCTACCGACGCGGGCAAGGCTGCTCCTAACCACCCTCGGGTGGTTTTTTTCTGGGCAAAAAAATCCGCCGGGGGCGGCGGTATAGGGGGCAGTTTGTTAGATGGTGTGGCTGCTGGTGTGGTGGCGGGTGAACTCTTGCTTGCATGAAGAGCAGCGGTACTGGTCTGTGTGGAGAATTCTCTGTTTTTTCACCCAACTCACATCATAGTCAACTGGTTCGTCTTCGTAAGTGAACGTACGAAAAGGACGACTGGCATACCGTGACCCTTGAAAGCGACTCGGCGTCTCCTCTTTTTCTGTATATTTGCCGGCGGGGGAAGACGTTGAGGATACCATCTCGAGGGAGATTTCACACTCGGGGCAGATACCTCGTCGCAATAAACTGTCCCTTCGCTGTTTTTCGATTACCCTTTGCTGCAAAGCTTTTATGGGCTTCTCTGCAAGCTTATCTAGACACCAAACCAGGAGGAGACAGGTCACTAAGAACAGAAGGCTGCCAAAAATCTCCGGGATTCCATACCTATTGTAACCCCAGCAGCCGACGGCTAAGCATATGCAGGCTAGAAGAGGGGCTACGATTATCCAGCCACATCCGTTTCCAAAGAAACCATCATTATTCTTCATGGCAGAACCCCTTGCGAAAAGTTGTGAGAGAACAGCGGCAATAATATACATGGGATGGGCAGAATAGTCAAATGCGGAGGTTGACTTCGGTGGGGCGGAGGGAGGTGAAAGATGTTTCAATTTTTAGCAGAAGTGGTGTGGCCGCTGTTTCTCTTCTTGTTGATGTTGTTCATGGTTATTGGAATCCCTGTGCACTTTCTTTGCAAGCTGTTTGAGGATGACACGAAGGAGTTTTGGGAAAAAGAGAATAAGGCGATAGCGGATCTTGAGGATGAGGGGGTAGACGCTCGCTGGTAGAAAGGCGGGCTTTTTTATAAGGACATAAATATCTTAGTGCCACCCGCCGTTTTAGTAATTAGCCCGCGTGGCTTTTATTGCTGTTGACATGAATTCTCTTTTCTTGTACTGATGAGTCGAGATTATTGTTCGTTTTCAACCAACCCGTCTCGAAACCCAAGAAAGCACAGGAGTTAAGTCATGTCTGAACTTGGAAAGTGTCCGACGTGTGGTGGCCAAGTTTCCACGTCTGCTGAATCTTGCCCTCACTGTGGAGAGAGAAACTTCACTATGAATAGTTTTGGCAATCAAGGTAAAGAATTTCTGTGCGATTCGTGTGGAGGCAGTGGAGGCAGAAACAGGTCTTGTACTTTCTGCGGTGGTAGTGGAAAGATATTAGCTTATAACTGGAGTACAGATCTACGAACAGGCAAGACGGTTCCCATAGGCCAGACGACTCCCGTCGGAAGTGTAACCAAGATGAAACAACCTCCTCCCCAGGGAAAGAGGGGCACTCGCTGCTGGCTAGGGAGGGGTACTGGTCCGTAGCGATTATTGATCGCTGAACAAGCGTCTAGGCGCAAGTTCATCGGGCCCAGCTATAAAAAACAAGGCTGGGCTTTTTCTTACTTAATGATGTAAAAACAAGCCTGATTAGGAATGCTTGACACAAGCTAGGGGCAGGAGAATAGTGGGGTTGTCTGGTACACTCACAACTCAACCCCTTTTCAGGGAGTAGAATTATGAAAGTCATTAGGGCATTAGCAGGCTGCTTTATAGGTTGCTTGGCTATAGTATTTTTGCTTGTGGGTATCCCTCTATTGGCGTCTATACTGCCAACCTGGGTAACTGTTACTGCTGGGATTGTTATTGTAGTTGGTCTGTTGGTTTTGTCTCATTTTTTTACTAAGCCTGGATCGGATTGGATTTATTGTGGTGAATGCAACAACTATCACCGACAAGATGGCCCTCATGACGGCATGCAACCTAGTTAAGACTTCTTTAATATGAGAAAACAAAGGATTATCCTTTGTTTTGAGGCGGGACGGGCTGTAGAGGAAATTTCAACGCCGGGTGTTGCAAAGATCAAGAAAAGAGCCGCACTGGAGGCAGCGCGGCTTGGGAGTTTGTCAGTAGTCGCTCGGCTTGCGGCGGGTGAGATCCTTCAGCGCGGCTTTGCAGACGTTGGCCACTTGCATGGCCAGGCCGCGCGTGGGATGGCCGGACTTAATTAGGGAGGTGAGCGGGTTGCTGTCCC
The DNA here is from genome assembly GCA_964434765.1 of uncultured Candidatus Saccharibacteria bacterium. Taxonomy (GTDB): domain Bacteria; phylum Patescibacteriota; class Andersenbacteria; order UBA10190; family UBA10190; genus CAYSWF01. Next base: position 906 of record CAYSWF010000096.1, on the reverse strand, counting down.
CGGCCTTCTTATCAAGCAGCTTACGCAACCTGCCGATTGCACCATACTCCCGGGTCCAGTTGAGAGCTGGAAGCGGCCAAGGATAAACGAATGGGGGAAATTCGTAGCCCTTCAAAAAGATGGTGCCGCTGTTCGCTACATCCGCCACTGTTGTTGGGGGGTCGCCAGCGAATATTTCGCCTTCGCGGCGCCAGAAGTACCACCTTGAGAATAAGAAGCAGTTAGCGGGTGCCAGGTGCTTACGCCGATCAGGCGTGAATGGGGAGCCGTCGTACGTTTTTACCCTGGTTGTTAAGTCCGATTGCCTGATGGAGTCTTTTATATTTACCGCTATCCACGTTTTTCCTACATAAGCACACGCGGTCGGCCAAAACGCCTTGAAGTGCGGTTCTCCTTGAATAGCGAAGGGAAAACCAGGGGGGAGGTTCTTATGCAATAAGCGCCAGATGAAATGCGCTAAGGCAGTTTGGCGGTTATCTGGCGTTAGCGTCTTGCGGGGCGGAAACGACTTTGGATCGTCCCAGGCGTGCAACACTACCTCCTGCGCCAATCCAGCCAGCTCCAAGAACTGATCATGTGTAAACACTGGTGCAGTACTCTCAAAATGGAACTCGATTTGAGAAATCTCATTGGGCGACATGGCATCTCTCCTTTGGGAAAGAACGTTTTGGCGTTTTGGCCTCGCCAGTTAGGCTTTGGGCGATGTGCCCGGGCCGTAAATACGGCAATCAATATCTAGCATTATTGATCCAATATGTCAACAATTTTTTTTGGGTAATACAACATGGTTGGCGCAGAAGGTAGTAGCAATATGCGAATGAAAACGAGAAAACGGGGTCAACGGGGAAACGGGGGTCAAGTACACTTAATTGGGAAGGCACTGTATACTTTTCAGTTATGGATAAG
>CAYSWF010000095.1:0-3439 GCA_964434765.1 uncultured Candidatus Saccharibacteria bacterium | reverse complement strand
GCCTAAGGATCAGGTATCGTACGCTGGAGTCTTAAAGACACTGGTGGAGGAGCGGCTGGAACGTTCGCATCGGACACCGGTGGAGGAAGGACGGGTGTTGCTTGAGAGTCTTAAGCGTCGTCAATTGACAGCGCAACTTAAGTGTTTGCAGGAGGAATTGGCGGCGGGCGGGGCGCAGCAGCGAGCTGGAATGTTGAAGCAATTTCGGGAGTTGACAGAGCGACTGGCCCAAATGGAGGCTCGTCAATAAAATAGAGGTATTACATTTATTTTCATGGTACTAAATGGCTCACAGTAAAAGTAAAAAGAAGCGGACGCATCTGGCGGCACGGGCTGCCGGAAGACGATCCTCACTGCGGCGGGCGAAAACGCACTCGCAAAGTTCTCGTACCCAGGGGGGAAAGCGAGGTAGGCGTCGGGTAGCGAAACATATCTCACCGGAAGAAGTACGGGCGAAACCTGCGGTACAGGCGTTGTTGCAGAAAGGCGGGCAGACTGGTTTTGTAACTGAAGAGGAAATACTATACGCGCTGCCGGAGATTGAGGAAAACATTGAAGCGGTGGAGATAGTGTATTCGGATTTGGAGGACCGGGGTATTCGAGTGGAGGAGCCACAGGACAGTTTGATTGCGTACTCCCTTCCGGATGAGCTACCGACGAAGCCGAAGGAGCGGGAACATGCAGGGAGCGCTCTGGATAATTTGATAGATGTCAGCAATATTTCTGGCGACTCGGTGCAAATGTATCTGCGGGAGATCGGCAAAGTACCATTGCTCAAGGCAGAGGAAGAGGTGGAGTTAGCGAAACGCATTGAGCAAGGGGATGTGGAAGCTCGCAAGCGGCTGGCGGAGGCTAATCTGCGTTTGGTAGTGTCAATTGCTAAGAAGTACACGGGGCGCAAAAATCTGTCGTTGCTTGATTTGATTCAGGAAGGCAATATGGGATTGTTTAGAGCGGTGGAGAAATTTGACTACCGGCGAGGTTACAAGTTCTCGACGTACGGGACCTGGTGGATTCGCCAGGCTATTACGCGCGCTTTGGCTGATCAATCGCGTACTATTAGGATTCCAGTTCACATGGTGGAGACAATAAATAAGTTTACACAGACGCAGCGGCGTCTGTTGCAGGATCTGGGGCGGGATCCGTTGCCAGAGGAGATTGCGGCGGAGATGGACTTGCCGGTGGAAAAAGTGCGGCACATTATGCGTATTTCTCAGGAAACGGTGTCAATTGATGCTTCGGTGGGGGATGATGAAGAAGACTCGGCGCTTAAGAATTTCATCGAAGACGAGGAGGCCGTCACGCCCCAGCAGGCAGCGGGGCGGGAGATTTTGCAGGGGCATGTGATGGAGATATTGTCTGATTTAACTCCCCGGGAGCAGAAAATTTTAGAGATGCGTTTTGGGCTGAAGGACGGCATGAACCATACGTTAGAGGAGGTGGGGCAGGAGTTTGACGTTACGCGGGAGCGCATTCGTCAGATTGAGGCCAAAGCGCTGGAGAAAATAAGGGATCATCATAAAGTCAGAAAATTAAAGGACTATTAGCCTTTAATTTTCTGATAAATCCCAATGACCAAATCCCAAGTTCCAGGCGACGATTGATATGAAGTTAACTTATATTTTGCTAGCTGTGCTGGCGCTGGTGGTGATAGGGGGAGTGGTATATACGCTGCGGCCGGCGCCAGGCTTGGAGCTGAAAGAAGAGGCGCCTGTTGATACGGGGGGAGCGGAACAGGTGGTTGATGACACGGAGCCGTGGCCGCCACGGCCGAGCGGCATAAACTTTGATCCGGTTAGAGAGATAGTGCGGGTGACGTTAAAGACTAATAAGGGCAATATAGAGTTGGTGCTGGACGGGACGCGGGCGCCGCTGACAGTGGGCAACTTTGTCTTCTTAGCCAAACAGGATTTTTATGATGGCACGGCGTTTCATCGGGTGATTCCAGATTTTATGGTTCAAGGTGGCGACCCTATATCCAAAGATCAGTCGAAGCGCGATCAACATGGTCAGGGCGGTCCGAACTATAAGTTTCCGGATGAGATAAATGCCGGCAGCTACGGGCTGGATAAGAAAATGCTGGCTGACGTGGTGGTACCGGAGCAGGCGGGGCAGTTAACGGAAGAGGCGAAGAAACTAACGGTGCAGCAGTATTATGAGCTGCTGGGTTATCGCTACACCACCAAGGTGGAGTCATTGCCGCTTAGGCGTGGTGTGGTGGCCATGGCCAATTCGGGGCCGAACACAAATGGCAGCCAATTTTTCATTATTACAGCCGAAGCAGTGCCTCATCTGGAGGGCAAGCACACGCCGTTTGGAGTAGTGGAGGCTGGCATGGATGTGGTGGACGCTATCTCGCGGGTGGAGCGTGACGGCAATGATAACCCACTGGAGCCGGTGGTGTTGGAGGACGTAACCATACACGAGGGGGATTTATTGCCGGGGTTGGAGGGGGTGGAGTAATCCCCCCTAGCCCCCCTTTGTCAAGGGGGGCATTAGTTCCTGCTGCTATATCTTTTCTTTGTAATTCAGGAAGTAGTTACCATTTGTTGCTTTCGGTCTTGCAATAACGAGTGTTTTTGGTGACAATCTAGGCACCTCATGTGTTCTTTCGTATTCCCGGGTAGCTCCCACCTTCGCCCTGCGGGCTTCGGCGGGCAAGGCAATGGCATCCTACTTCGCTCGCTTCGCGAGCTTCGTGGGGCAGGGAGCAAACCCGTAAGGCAATATTCCCGGGTAGCTCAATGGCAGAGCGGCACCCTGTTAAGGTGATGGTTGTCGGTTCGAGTCCGACCCCGGGAGCCATTCCGATTTTATAGCGGCGACGGTGCCTTGATTGCCATCGACAAGGCAAAACTCGCCAAAATTTGCTGGTTCGAAGCTCGGAAATTCGACCTTGATAGTATTGAGCGTATTTTTGATCTCTACGAATACCGCATCAACGGCTAGCTCCAGCGTTTTGTTGAGAATTACGCCATTTGCGCTCAAAGTGTTAAGTATCTGAACTCTGGTTCGACGCTCGCCGTTCCTAAACCACTCAAGGGCGTTTTTTGCGAAGGTATATGCTTCTTCAAGCCGGCCACCTTGGTCACCATTTCCTTCAGCCTGCCCAAGTTTTTCTTTTATGGAATTCTGCTCGGCTGTTAGTTTTTTTGTTAGTATCTCAAATTCCTGTTCGCCGCCGTCATACTCATAATGTCCTCGGCGGTACATCTGACGAAGGCGGAATAACTCTTGCCCTTTAGCTTCATCCGCTTCATGTAGGGACTTGAGAATTTCCTCTTGAGTTTTTGCGGTTTCGTCATTTTGTGTCTCAAGCGCCTCAAGTGCCCAGGTGATAAACTCTTGTGGTATCGAAATCCTTTCGAGGTTGGCTAGTAACTGTTTTTCTATCATCTCAGTGGCCACCGAGGGTTGGGAACATTTTTGATTGTCCTTT
>CAYSWF010000094.1:0-3451 GCA_964434765.1 uncultured Candidatus Saccharibacteria bacterium | reverse complement strand
CGAGATGCGTGACACGGAAACGGCAGAGACGGCCATTCACGCGGCTATGACAGGACACCTGGTGTTTTCAACTATTCATGCCAATGACGCGCCGGGAGTCATTTTGCGGGCGGTTGATATTGGGATACAGCCATATGTTCTGGCGCCGGCGCTTAATGTGGTGATTGCCCAACGCTTGGTGCGAGTGGTGTGCCGGGAGTGCGGGGAGGAATACAGCCCAACTGCTAAACTGCGCGAACATATGGCGCGTTTTATGGCGAGAGTGGAGAGAGAGGTTTTTGACCCAGCGGTCTTGGGGAAAAGTGACTTAATGTTTGTGCGGGCTAAGGGGTGCGCGGCCTGTAATGGATCGGGCTACAAAGGGCGGATTGGCGTGTTTGAAGTTTTTGCCGTCAAGGATGACCTCGAGGAGCTTGTTTTACAAGAGGCGGACAGTAATAGGATTCAGGCAGCGGCGATAAAATCTGGCATGACGACAATTGCGCAGGACGCGTATCTGAAAGTAATTGATAAAGTTACAACAATAGAGGAAGTGGAAAGGATTTCGGAGGAGTAGCTCTACGGCAATATTTGGCGGATTTTATTGTGGGCGGCACTTTCGGCGGCTTCGATGGAGGGGGCGGTGATGTTAAAGATGAGGGCGCCGTTTTCCTGGCGGGCGGACAGAATTTGTTGTATCTCGCGTTGGCGTTGTTTTAGACCTTGGCCCAGGAGGAGATAAACGGTGTACTGGGTTTGGCCGGGGGTGGCTTGGTAGAGCAGGAAAGCGACGTTGAAACCGGCGATGTTGCCTATCAGCTCCGCGGCGGCGGCGGGGATGTCGTCGGGGATAGCGCCGCTGGTCTGAAAATCGCCGGGCTCAAGGATGGTCCAGAAGAGCCCCGCCGATTCCTCCTGGCGCAGGCGAGCGTAAATGGCGCCGGTTAACTTGATGAGATGGAGCGGCTTGGTTTTGACTAGGTGTTGGATGATGGCTGCGCGGTCAGCTTCTTTTTCGATGAGGTGGGCAGCGACTTGGAAGGAGCGGGGGGTGGTGGAAGGTTTTTGGAAGGAGTCAGTGCCAGCGACGATGCCGGCGTATAGGGCGGTGGCTACGGCCGCGGAGAGTGTGTCCCGACCGCGGCTTTCTATGAGATCATGGGTGACCTCGGCACACGAACCGGCGGTTATGTCAACAAGATTAACTGTGCCAAAGTGCTCATTAGCGGCGCGGTGATCGATATTAATAATGGGAGTGTTGTAGAAAAAATCAACATGTTTAGTGAAGAGAGGGCCGAGCTCTTCGAGGTCGGAGGCGCCAATGACAATGGCGACGTCGTAGGGCAAAGAGCGGACGGTTGTTTCGAGCTGTTCTTTAGAAATAATGGTGCCGACGGGGAATGATACGTGCAGTCTGGCGCCGCCTGGCAGTTTTTCCTGGCGTGTGTACTCAATATTTTGAGAGCTGGAAATGTCGAGGATGACTTCAGGACGGGCGGTGGGATGGGTCTTAACCTGGGAAGAACCAGCCAGGAATTGTAGGGCGCGCGGGAGGTGGGAGGGACTGACGGGGTCGATGGTTGGTCCGGCCTCCCTAGGGGGCAAGGCTGACTGGTCGGGGTATGCTTGGCTGGCCGTGAGTGATAGATAGAGAGCAATTAAGGAAGACAGAGCGTCGGCAGACGCCTTTTCGGGTACGGTGAGTAGAATGTCTGAAGCGCGGTTGATAAGGGAACTGGCCTGTTGTAATTCTGATAGAGCCATAATATCGCTACGCTCCAAATCCCAAACTTGAGGTTGCCTTTAGCATAAATCTTTATATGTTACTGGTTGATGGCGAAAAAGGGAATTGTGGAAAGGGGGATAAGTTAGTAACTAGTAATAAATGACGGGGGGTTTTACCCTAGTATCATGGAAATTAGTGAGGTTTTGATTCTGGCTGTCGTGCAGGGGCTGACAGAGTTTTTGCCGGTTAGTTCAAGCGGGCATCTGGTTATAGCGCGCGTGTTGTTGGGTATTCCTGATATTGAGGGTAATGCCTTCGATGCGTTTTTGCACTTAGGCACATTGCTAGCCGTCCTGGTCTACTACTGGCGGGTGTGGGCTGGGCTGCTGCGCGGGTTGGTGGTTAGTGACAAGGAGGCTCGCGATAAGCGGGAGTTGGCGGCTAAGTTGGCAGTGGCTACTGTGCCGGCAGCGGTGGTTGGATATCTGGCGCAGGATGTGGTTAGCACCTTACTGCGTTCACCGCAGGTAGTAGCGGGAGGTTTGATTTTGACAGGAGGCGCTTTGTTGGTTGTCGATGTGATGAAGAGGCGAGCAACTGTACACAGAGCCAGTTTTTATGATGCCTGGCTTATTGGATTAGTTCAGGCGGTGGCATTAGTTCCTGGTATATCTCGTTCGGGCGTGACGATAGCGGCGGGTCGGGCGCGGGGATTATCGAGAAAGCAGGCGGCCACGTTTTCCTTTTTGCTGTCGGCCCCAATTATCGCGGGAGCAGGTTTGGTCAGCCTGTCGGGGCTGGCTAGGAATGGCAACTTTGCGATAGGGCAATTACTGACCGGCTTCCTGGTTTCTTTTGGGGCGGGCTTAGTAGCTATTTGGGTTTTGTTGAAGCTAGTCGAGCGGGTGACGTTTTGGCCATTCATAGTTTACCTGTTCTTGTTGTCGGGCCTGTTGTTTTATGTCAGTTAAGAAAGAAGTAAAAAGTGTTCAAGAGATGCGCTCTTTAGCGAGCCGAGTGGCACGAGATATTAAGGTTGGCGACATACTGTTGCTTAAGGGGCCGCTCGGTAGCGGCAAGACGACGTTTGTCCAGGGGTTGGCCAGGGCGCTGGGGGTGAGGGAGCAGGTTACGTCGCCCTCTTTTACAGTAGTCACTGAATACGAGGTGGGAGGAAGGGCGGGCCTTAAGTTAGTCCATCTTGATTTGTATCGGCTAAGTGAGGAGGAGGCAGACAGGGAGGCGGCAGTTAAGGAGATGCTGGACAGCGCGGACAAGGGAGATAGGGTGACGGTGGTGGAATGGGCGGATAGATTGGGAGGGTTTAGTCCAAAAGGAGCGTGGCAGCTGGTTTTTTTGCATGGCGACAGAGTTAGCGAGAGGATAGTGAAAATAATAAATCCTAAACGCTAATAAGCGGAGGTGTGAATTTTAGTGGTTTGGGTTAATTTGGATAGTATGGCGAAGAAACCGAGGCTGGCTTTAATTGACGCCCACGCTTTAATTCACCGGGCGTACCACGCTCTGCCGCCGATGAGCACGCGGGACGGGGTGCCAACGAACGCGGTATATGGTTTCGTGGCTATGATGCTGAAGATGTTGACGACAGTGAAGCCGACGCACGTGGTAGCAGCCTTTGATATGGCGGGGCCAACATTCAGGCATGAGGAATTTAAAGGATATAAAGCACACAGAGGGCCGGCGCCGGATGATCTTATTTCCCAATTTTATATGGTGGGAGAGGTT
>CAYSWF010000093.1:0-3583 GCA_964434765.1 uncultured Candidatus Saccharibacteria bacterium | reverse complement strand
GGACTACCGCGGTACGCCGGATATTTTCGGCCGAAAATTCAAATTTTCTCGGACGAATATAGCCGATGGTCTTGCTGCCGCCGCAGTTTTAGTCATGGGCGAAGGAAATGAACAACAACCTTTGGCGATGATTGAAAGAGCGCCGGTGGAATTCTGCGATAGCGTAAACCGTGCGGAGCTGCGTATTGATATTCAAGAAGATATGTACCGTCCGCTTTTTTCAAATTTGCCGAAACATTTACCCAGGGGGAGGAGGTAGGGCTTCTCCACCGCCGCCTCCGTCACCGCTACCGCCACTGTCGCTACTACCACCACTGTCACCGGAAGGTGGTTGATAGTAGCCACCGCTGTCACCGGAAGGTGGTTGGTAGCCATCACTGGTCGTTGTACCGCCAGGTGGAGGCGGCGGGGGCTGATCACCACCACTGGTTGTTCCGCCTGACGGAGGAACATATTGTCCAGAAGGCGGTGGTGTATAGGAGCCCGGGGTTGGCTGCTGTTCGCCACTGAAGCCACCGCTTGGTGTATAGACATACGGTGGGTAGTAGGGAGCCGGTCCTTCACTATAGGAAGCGCCGGGGAATCCGCCTAAGTCTGGCCGGAAGGGAGCCCCCACAGGGATTGAAGCACCAGCAGGAAACATTGGCCGACCTTCTGCATCGCGCGGTTCCTCGCCATCGCGTGGTCGAGCGACGAAGAGTCCGAATTGGCCCGCTCGCTCCTCTGGCCGAACATTCTGGAATACTTGTAGACACTCTTCAGGAGTCTTACATCCGTTGGGACCCGTGTATTCAGGTCGAGGCCCACCAATAGTGTCAGGAACAAAATAGTGTGGGACGGGAGGTCGGAATGCTGGACCAAAACCCAGCGCCGCAAAGGATGGTGGCGCATTACCTGGCTGTCCTTCGGTAAACCGCACCCCAACTTGTGGATTGAACGTGAAGCCACTCGGGGGAGCAAAGTTACTACAGGCACTGGCATTTGTTGTACAGAACGCACCGGCTTCCTCAACTGTCCGCGTGCCACCAGGCCCCAGGAATGGCAGGGCCCCGCTTAATCCTTCCGGCGGTTTCCAGCCTTCGGGAGGCTTTAAACCAAACTTGTCCTGGAAGGCCTGAATGCGCTGCAAGGCTGGCGGCAGAGCACCACCTGGGTTGCTTGCACGATACTGTTCGATCAAGACAACATCCGCTGGCGAGGGGCGGAATCGCTCGCGCAGTTCATTCAACTTAGCAAAATCCTCGGGGCGGGCGTTGCGCAGAACCTCGGCGTCAAGCAAATCAGGCCGGGCTGTTTGCTGAAGTTCTTCCAGCCGAACGGAGGCCAGCCAGTGCGGCAAGAGATCAGCCGGAATGGGAGTACCAGGGATATACGTAGCACCAAATTCTCGGAGTTTCGCCAGAATGTCATCAGGTGGACGCACCACCTCTAACTCCTTGAGCTCTTCAAGTTTATATAGTTCCATCGTAGCTGCATATACTTCCGGGTAGAGTGCTTGCTGCGCTACATCAAAGCGCTTCAGGTCAGTTTCGGGAAGAATGCCTGATTGGGCAAAATTTTCGAATACCGTGCGAGCCTCGGATCGAGAACCAGCCTGATACACAGCGGCCACTTGCTCTTGGCTTAAAAGTCCCAGCTGCTGGAGGGCATGCATACGCTCCACGACCGGGAATGGAACAGGCGCCAATTCTCGAGCATCGGCCGCCTCATCCAGGGCACCCTGGATCGCCCCAATGACCTCTTGTTTCATAACTTCCCCGCTGGAGGGGGGAATGGCCGGCAAGGAACTTTCTAAGGCAGTGAGCTGGACCGCAACATCCTGTTCAAGCTCGGCCACCTTTTCGTCTGTGAGTTCAGTAAAAAGCGCTTCCAGGTTTGCAATGGCATCCTGATGAGCTTGAGCAGCGCTCGTAACGGCGCCAGCATCACCAGTTCTGGCTAGCCCCTCTGCCTCGGCCGCTCGTTCTTGCACCCGCCGGAAGAGTCGACCAGCCTCTACCTCGGGGCTTACAAAGAGAGCGGTAGTGGAATCAACAATCGTTTCGCCGAGTCGTTCCAATATACCACCCAACCCAAAGAAACTATCGGGCGTCACCCCCGCATCCGACAGTAAAGGTGTCTTCGGGGCAGAGCTAGTATCAGGATTCACGGGATCAGTTGGCGGCGGAGCAGGGACAATATCATTAGTTCCATCACTATTGCTGTCACCAATCGTAACCGACCCATCATCAGCTACCGTACCGACGGGGAAAGCGACGTACTGACCAACTAAAGCGGCTGGATCAACGCCGAGAGCTGCGGGGTCACCCAGGTCAATGCGAATAAGCCCTTCACCTGGCCGACCTAAGAAATAGCTTAGCTCCCCGCCTGGTTCGGCTGAAGGAAATGCCTCAATATAGCCGCTTAGAACCTCACCCGCCGTGAGCGGTGTCGGAGCATCGGCCGTATCAGTTATCGCCTGCAGTACACGGGCCTTCGACGGAGCAAAGTTATAGTACGAACCCCAGTCATACGCCCCATTTTTAATATCGGAATAGGACGCGTGAGCTGACCCAACAGAAAAAAGGCTGGCCAAAAACAAAAATACCGCTGCCGCGGCATACATTAACCACATCCGCCCCTTGAGAACAATAACTGCCAGAGAACTCATAATATATTTGTTTTATTATTTAATGAAGGAATAAATCTAAGCCATTATAGCATAAAACTTGCCTTTCTGTCCAATCTCTGGCTCTTTTACTCGCCTTCAAAAAGTTTCTTTGCGATGATTGGCCCGTGCTCGCCTTCGTATTTGGCGCGCGACCCTTTTTCTCCCCCGCCTGCGCCGAGCCCTCCTGCTGAAATGTCTAAATTGGTCGCAATTGCTGAACGCCGCTCGAACCTTTTTTGCCTGCCCGCCAAAGCCCGAAGGGCGACGGAGGGAGCGGAACTGACCCGCTCCCACCCCAGCCGCGCCTTCGGCGCGGTGAGCAGGCGGGCAAAAATTTTTACCCCGTAGGGTCGCCAAGCGACTCCTTCGGGGCCTTCCCCCTAACCCCCTTCCTTTTTGCCCGCCTGCTGGAAACCCCCAGCGATTTTTTGGACGGCAGGGCAATCAAATTGAAGGAGTTCATATCTTGTCTCTTCATTCTTTATTAACCATACTTTACCCTTTGATCCCCATTCAGTAAATCCTCAAGCTTACTACGAAACTTCTTGTCAAAAACCCTATTGTCACAAAAATATTCTACAAATTCGGCATAGCTATTCGGACTCAAAAAGTGGAAGAAGTATCGCTGTTTAATCTTGCTCTTTTTCAATTCCTCGTTCAGCGTCTCGAAATGCTGTTTCGCCCAGCGAAACTTTGCCTTATTTTCGTCAGAATCATCATCGTCCACCTTGATTTCAATAACGACGATATTTTCGCCAAGCTTCAAGAAAAAATCAGGATTAAAATTACCTTGTGTCGGGTGTTCGCCTTTTCTCCACGAATACTCAACACTGTAAAATCCCATGTCCCGCGATTTTATCCAAGCGTCAACTTTTGCGCATACTTTTGAGCCAATAATCGCTTCAACGAACTTTCGTTCTGGCTGTTGCCTTG
>CAYSWF010000092.1:2930-3629 GCA_964434765.1 uncultured Candidatus Saccharibacteria bacterium | reverse complement strand
GAGCGCCAACCTGTACTACCGTCAACTTAGAGGCCAGAGTCGCCTGCATTTCTCTGGGTACTCGCTTGGAGCAAAGACCATCATCCCCGCTGTACCTTTTAGCGGCAGTTGGAATAAGCTGCCGGGCATGGGCATATAGTCCGTATGTTCACTCCACCCCCGCCTGCCGCGGGGTTTTTTCTTGACAAAATTATTATAAATACTAACATTGAAGAAGATGAATAAAGAACTATCCAAACAGTCATTGTTGTTGAGCTTGTTATTACCCTGCGCTGGCAGGAGTTTGTGATAGTGCCAAAATAGATTTAGACCTTACCACAAGCCCCCGCTACCGCGAGGGTTTTTTGGTTCTTTGGTCAAAAGGAGATAAGGCTATGATAAGTAGTCTCCAGTCCCTGCGGGTCGAAGTGGATTATGGTCTTTTAAGCGCCGGACAGTTGGGGCTTATGGGAGGCAGAGAGGATGTCAGGCGCTTGGAGCAGCAAGATCCCGCGTGGGAAGCAATTGATGTTTCTCACAGCGGCGTAACCCATCTTAACGTTCGCCTGGCCGCCTCCGGCAACACCCGATCCAGCGTGCCAACAATGTACGGATGGATAGAGAGGATGGGCGTGCGCCCGACCATCTTTTGCGAGACGGCTGCCGTCCAGCAGGCCCTGGGCGAAGAGCCCGTACTCCTTCTGAGGGGCCTTGCTGGAG
>CAYSWF010000092.1:2375-2920 GCA_964434765.1 uncultured Candidatus Saccharibacteria bacterium | reverse complement strand
TGTGTGGGCTCACTATGGGAAGTAGATGGCCAGTACTATTATGCTTGCTGGCACGACGGCGAAGTTCACCTGTACCCCACGAGTTACCCTTTTGGCCCAGACTTTGTGTGCCCCATAGCCATGGGTGGCATCTCAAGTCCTCCGCCTTATGTTCTCTAACCCCGCCTGCCGCGGGGTTTTTTCTTGACCTAATTTTCAAAAGAAACTAATCTTTAATCAATGAGCACGTATATCAGAACAGCCATAGCCACCCTTAGTATTATTATTAGCCCCGCCAAGCGGGAGTTTTTGCTAGCGCCTTAAGAGAAAACATTTAAGACTCTACCACAAGCCCCCGCTACCGCGAGGGTTTTTTGGTTCCTTACCCAATCCACGCCCCAGCAAAAAAGAGGCTTAAAGAAAATGGAAATTATCCCCGCTACCGGCACTGAACTGAAACTGCAAGTAGAAGTCAACTATGATCTTGTCTATGGCGATCTAGTTGCTTCACTATGCGGGCTCGATGGTGAGACCAGGCATATCCTAACTCAAGAGCCCAACTGGTG
>CAYSWF010000092.1:0-2365 GCA_964434765.1 uncultured Candidatus Saccharibacteria bacterium | reverse complement strand
GGAAGTAGAGGTCAAGTACGATCGCCCCCACGCAGAACTTGTTGCTTCTCTGCTAGGGCTTACTGGCGAGGTCAGGCGCATTATAAACGAAGAGCCTAACTGGTGTATCTTGCGCCGTCGGGATCGCCCGCGCGGTACCGCCAGTGTCAGAGTCGCTCTTCACCCTTCTAGCAATGAAAAGCCAGCTCTTTCGCTCCTAAAGAGCAGCCACCTGCGCCCCGTCTTCTTTCCAGAATTCGCGGCTCTCTTGGCTTGCCAAGAAGTCAAAGAGTTGAAACTGCCTTGCCTGGGATCCCTGTGGACAAACCACGGCCAAGAAAAGCTGTTGTGGTGGGAGAAAGGATCTCTTCGTATGTGTTCCCACCGCACTTCCTTCATCGGTTCAGAATTCTTTCTCCCCGCCATTGCCCACGACGATGTGGCCAATCTGATGAGAATGCCGCTGTGAACCGTTGTTCCTTATCCCCGCCAAAAGCGGGGTTTTCTTTAGCCTGAAAATACATAAATTTGACAAATACAACGCAGTAAATTAACTTTATTAACAGTGATGAAAAGAGAGCTAACAAAACACAATTTCACCCTTCTGTTTTTCTGGTTTAGCTTTACCCTCCAGCGGCGAGTGTTGATGTTAGTGTCTTAAAACATAATTCAAGTCCCTACCATGAGCCCTCGCCCCCAAGCGAGGGTTTTTGTAACTTGTACCCTACCAAAGGAGTAGTGTTATGTGCATGACTGTGAGCGGAAAGTATCAGATCAGCAATGGCAATGGGAAGCCCGTCGACATTGTCCTCGTCAGCTTCAGTGACGACGAGATGCTAAGCGACGACGTGGAAAAAGAAATGGGAGAAGAATGCCTGCGCCCGGCCAGTGATGATGAATTGAACAGCTTTAATGATAGGCACCCAAATACAAGCACCGACCGCCTTATCGTTGGCCTTGGTACGGTCAAGAAATTCCCAACTGGTCATCGTGTCGTGCCGTGCCTTGGCACCGGTAGCCAGCGCCAGCTGTATGCAGAATTTCGGAAACGCGCTTGGCCCGCCGGCACTTACTTCGCTGCCGTCCCTTTGGACGACTAACACTTGGGAGCCGGAAACTCCCCAGAGCCTCACGCGTGAGGCTCTCTTTTTTATTTTAAAAACCTACTCGCCTGGCAATTATATCCACCAGCGGTTCCTCCAACTCTTGATCTTCAGGCAAAAACTCCAGCAAAATATCTCGAATCTCCACCGGGTTGGCGTCTCCAATTTCCATGTGAATATAAGGCGACAAGCGCCGCCGGCTGCGAAAAATTACCGTTTTGACCTCGCCCGGTTCATAAATAACGTTAAAAGTTTCCAAGTCTTGGTAATGATACAGCGTATTGTTCAGAGCAATACCGTCAACCATAATTCGGTAACGCATTATATTGGGCTTTTGCTGGGCCACATAATAAATTAGCCCCCCGATAAAAGCCAGCGTCAGGGCCCCGATAAAATTCGCGTAGAAAAAAATCTGCAGTCCCACGGCCAGCGTTGTCGCAGCCGCCAAGACCACAAACCACACCGGCGACTTGGGCCGGTGTGTATGTTCCAGCGCCTGCCATTCCCGCAACGTCGCTGCGCGCTCCACGTCGTCATCCACCTCGTCTAAATCGTGCACCTCCTGCATTTCTTTCAGCTCGTGCTGGAAGCGCTCGTCACCCTCATGCTCCGCCAGCCGGCGCTGGGCTCCTTGGGTATGCTCACTTGCCCGCTCGCGTACTCTTAACTCCGCCATGCTGACAGTATACCACCACCATAAAAAAAACGGGCTACCCTTAAGTCAAGTAAGGTTAACCCGCCACGCTCCACTCTTGGCACCGTCGTCGGCTCCTTTCAAGAAAAAAGTTCATTAGCCTGCGCAATTATCTCCCGCGTCCGCCAGGGACGCACCATGGCCGCCGTGGCAAACTGCGCTCCGCTGGCCCCTGCTTGAAAAACTTGTCTGACAGCCGCCGCGCGGTCGATACCCCCGCAGGCCCAGATGGGCTTGTGAAAACCTCTGCCGCGCGCCTCGCGAATCCAGTCACACACAATTGGCAGCAGCACCCGGCCGGAAAGCCCGCCGCCGCCAAAATCAGCCAGAGGCGACACGTTCGATCCAAACAAGTCCTCCCAGTCAATGCGGTCTGGCAACTCACCCCACGGAATAGTGTTTGACATAACTACCGCGTCGCACGCCTTATGTCCGGCTATTTCCAGCACTGCTTTCACCGGGGCTAAAGCGTTGAATTTGGCCTGCAGAGGAATGTTAAGACACGCCGCCACGTCCAAAGTTTCACCTGCCTCGTTGATTAGCGCGGCGGGATTGAGCCTGACGTTCGGGCAAGAGAAATTCATCTCTA
>CAYSWF010000091.1:3209-3756 GCA_964434765.1 uncultured Candidatus Saccharibacteria bacterium | reverse complement strand
GTTGTCAGGAATGCGGGGCAGGCCGGGCTGGTTGGCTAGAGCAGTTTGGTAAGTGTGGGCTAGGCGCTGGCGCTGGATTGTGTAGCGTTCCAGTTTTGTTAGCTGATTGGCGAGGAGATAGGCCAAAGCACTGGGGAAGCGATAGGTGATGTGGCGGGGCTGGCCACCGACTTTCTCCTCCGGTGCGACGGCCCGGCTTAACAGTCCCAGTTTTTGGCAGGCGACGAGCAATATCTTGCCAAGATGGGCTTTAAAGTAGAGAGGGAGAAGAAAGCTGAACAGAATAGGGTGAAGAAGTTGTTGTTTGATCCAGATAAGAGGAGGGTTTGGCAGTTGGCTTTGCTGCTGTTTTATTTTGTTTATCAGATTGGTATCCGAGCTGGCGATGGCGCCGCCAAAAACACAGGATAAGACTTTGTCGCGGCCGAAGCTGAAAAAAGCAGCGTCGCCCAGAGTACCGATGGCCTGGCCGTGGTACGTGGCGCCTAGGGCGTGAGCACAGTCTTCAATCAAGATAATCTTTTTTTGGCGGCAGATTTTAATTAAG
>CAYSWF010000091.1:2547-3199 GCA_964434765.1 uncultured Candidatus Saccharibacteria bacterium | reverse complement strand
CGTGGGCGCAGTCTTCAATCAAGATAAGGCCGCCTGCTTTGGCTATTCGTCGCAGTTCATCAAGTGGTCCGGGGATACCAAAGGTGTGTTGAACAATGATAGCCTTGGTTCGGTCGGTGATTTTACGGCTAACATCGGCCGTGTCGAGGTTGTAGGTTTGGGGAATAATGTCGGCATAGACAGGGGTAGCGCCAGTCCACTTGATGGCAGATGGGACAGCTAGGCAAGTGAAGGCTTGGATTATAACTTCGTCTCCAGCTCCGATGGCATAGGCTGTGAGCAGGTTCTTAAGAGCCGAGCGGCCGGAGCTTACCAGCACAACGGCGTGGTGATTCAGCTTACGAGATAATTGCTGCTCAACCCTAGGGACTATGTCGCCTCCGGTCCAACGCCAGGGACTAAGCAACACTTTCCAAGCGAGGCAAATGTCATCTGGTTCTGTATTGGGAGACAGGGAAATGGCAATGGGGCGCATAAGAACTAGTAACTAGTAATTGGTAATTAGCAATTAGGCAATGATATTTTTTCTAACTACTTCAGGAATACGGCCGGCCAGGAGGATGACAGTATTAGCCGACAGATCTGCAGTCGTCTTTTTGATCAATTCCGGGGGGTGAGTGATGAAGTGATCTTTGCGGCGAGTACCGACTCC
>CAYSWF010000091.1:0-2537 GCA_964434765.1 uncultured Candidatus Saccharibacteria bacterium | reverse complement strand
CAACGCGCTGGTGCACAGCCCGGGCCTCTCGACCCAGTTCAATTAGCGGCACAAGGACGATGCGTTTGTCCGGTTGGGAAAAGTGCCGCAGGTGATCCAGGGCAGCCAAGACGCCGTGTTCGTTGGCAGAATAGCTGTCGTCGATTACAGTGCTGCCTTTCTTTGTAATAACTATCTCCATGGTCCGAGGGTAAGGCTTTAATTGTTTGAGACGAGAGATTATTTGACTATTATTGGTGCCGAGGGCATGGGCGGCAGCCACGGCGGCCACAACATTGGATAAAGCTGCCTGCCCGGCTAAAGGAATTTCAACGTCGCAGGATAAGTCTTTGATGTGAAGGCGGCAGGTCAGGGAACGGGGCTTGATGGTGATGTTGTCAGCATAGACGTCGGCGGGTTTCCTTGTTGAGTACCAAATAATTATTGGTTTTCTTAACGGCGACGGGTCCTGTCGCCCCGCCTTAGGCGGGGTGCCACCCGTCGCTTGCAGCAGTATGCTGTCATCAGCATTCAACACCGCAATCCCGTCTTCCGGCAACGCGTCGATAAGTTCCCATTTGGCTTTGACAATGTTGGCGGGGGAGCCGAAGGTGGCCAGATGTTGGTTGCCGATGGCGGTGATAAGACCAAGGCGGGGCTGGGTGAGTTTGGCTAGATCTTTAATTTCGCCGCGACGATAGGCGCCCATTTCGACGATGTAGATTTTGGTGGCATCGTTTAGCTGCTTCAGCATATCTTGAGCAATGGAGAATTCGGAATTGCGGTGGTCCCGGGAGACAGTGGCTGGGGGCAAAAGCTGGGAGAGGAAGTGTTTGGTAGACGTTTTTCCGTAGCTACCGGTGATACCTGCCACCTTAAGATTGGGTAATGATTGGCGCAGGCGAGAGGCCTGATTTACTATCTGATGTTTACGCCAGTTGACAGCCAGGTTGACGATATTGACACCGAGAATAGTAAAAGCCGGCACGAGTAAAATGATTGTCGCCCAGTGCAGGGTGGGTGCTAGCCGCGGGAAGGCGGAGTACCACAGGTAGACAATTGTTATTAGAGTGACTGTGGCCAGGAGGAAAATGGCTTTGGGGGTTGGTTGGGGGCGGCTAAGACCGCGATATTTTGTGCGCAGGGCGTGGTAGCTAAAAAGCAGGCCAAGACTTAGGAGCCCCATAATATCGGATTCCTGAATACCGCCTAACGCCAGCACGGACCAGCCAACCACGGCGAGGCCCAAGGCGAGAGCGTAGACGAGAAGGGAACGGCTAAGTTCAGGCGCAAGCAGGGCGGCGCCCAGGCGATCGGCGCGGTATTCCTTGCGCTGCCAAAGCTCGGCTTGTGATAAAATACTGGCTAGGACAGTAGGCAGGCCGAGTAGAGTACTGACAATAAAAATTGAGCTTATCATAGTTGTCTTTTATCTTAAATTAGGCTATCAACTCAAGCGGATGGCAGTAAAACTAACAATTCAAATCGTGGGGTGGAATAGCGCCGACGTGTTGCCGGAAACACTGGCGGCGCTTTCTACCATACCACGGGATGAAGCATATATCCGCTATATTGACAATGGTTCTGAAGATATGTCTGTGCGATTAGTGCAGGAAAGGTTGCCCCAGGCGGAGGTTATTAAACTTACGGATAACAAGGGTTTTTCCGGGGCACATAACGTGGGCTTGGCTGGCTGCACCACACCGTATGTTTTGACGTGTGATCCTGACCTGGTGCTAAACTGGGACGGGGTGAAAAAATTGCTGGCGGTGTTCGACGACCCGGAAGTGGGGGCAGGGCAGGGAAAATTATACCGGGCTAAGGGAAAGATTATTGACTCGGTTGGCATTGTGCAAACATTGACACTTAATGGGAAAGAACGGGGCGCCAACGAGGAAGATGAGGGTCAGTTTACAGAGGAGGCAAAACTGCTAGCGGTGACGGGTGCCGGCGGACTGTACCGATTAGAAGCCTTGAAAGAGGTGGCACATTCTGAAACGGAGTTCTTCGATGAGGATTTTTTTGCTTACAAGGAGGATGTTGATTTGGGGTGGCGGTTGAATAAGGCAGGTTGGAAAATTGTTTACAGACCAGTGCTGATGGGACGACACAAACGCACGCTGGGGCAGCGGGGTGTGTTTGGTTGGGGCCTTAGCCTGGGAGGTGTCCAGCAGCGGCTAAAGAGTACCCGGACACGTTTGAGCCTGCGTAACTGGGTGTGGATGATAGTTAAGAATGCATCGCTGAAACAAGAACTAGCCCATGAGGTCTTTATTGATTTAAGGCTGGCGACGTTTGTTTTGTTTAGCCTTGTTTATTGGCCACTATTTAGCGTGTGGTTAGAAATACTGCGCGGACTACCGCGCATGTGGGACAAGCGCCTATGAAGGTGAGTGTTATTATTGTGAATTACAATACGGGGCCACTGACGGGGGCGTGTGTTGAATCGTTGCTTAAACAAGAACTATCAGGCGAGCTCGAGATTATCGTAGTTGATAACGCTTCCCAGGATGAAAGTGTTTCTTTCTTACGTTCTGATTGGCCAGAAATTACTGTCA
>CAYSWF010000090.1:2769-3782 GCA_964434765.1 uncultured Candidatus Saccharibacteria bacterium | reverse complement strand
TGCTTTACTGTCTCGGCGTTACATAGGAGCTTACTAGAGACAGCACAGCAGATCATTGGTGCTAAGGCGTACTTGCGTTTTGCCGTTGACCGTGTCGAGAAAGACACAGGAGGCTGGGAGGCTATCTGTAAGCAGGCGGCGAAGTCGCTGGAGAGCACACAAGGATTAGTGTCCGATCTGGAAACGCGGGTTGGCAAACTCTATATGACGGCGGCTAAGGGATTAGCTAGCCGATTTGAAGCCTGCATGGAAAGTGGTAACACTGGCGGGGCCTCGGCGGCGCTGCGGGAACTGGCAAGTGTGCAAAACGCCGCTGGTTTGGCTTGCCACCTTGGCTCTGCCGCAGAGCGCGACCGCTTTATGGAAAATGCTAGGAGGCGCCTGTCGCCTTTAGCGGCTAAGCATTCATTGAGGAAAGTGCGGCGCCTCACGGCAAGGCTTACGACGTAATCAAGCTGCTTCTCGTTCTTTCCCATCGTACAATAATCGTACAAGACCATGCTACGGGCGTGGTCTTTTTCTTTATATTTGGGGAGAGAGGGTAGCTGGGCTAGAGTGAGGAATATGTGCGGGATAGTTGGAATTTGGAATAGGGGCAGCGGTGGGCCGGTGGACAGGGATATTTTACTGCGCATGGCTGGCGTGCTGCGGCACCGGGGGCCGGACGATGCGGGACATATGATTGACGGAAATTTTGGCATGGCGCATAGGCGTCTGGCTATTATTGACCTCACCGTAGCGGGGCGGCAGCCCATGACTACACCGGATGGCCGCTACACCATAGTCTTTAACGGGGAGATATATAACTATCGGGAGTTGAGGGCTAGGTACTGTTCGGATGTAAAACTGAAGTCGACTTCAGATACAGAAGTTTTACTGCATGTGCTGGCGGGGAGAGGCAGGCAGGCCCTGGCGGAGTTGCGCGGTATGTTTGCCTTGGCGCTGTGGGACGCGCGGCAGGAGCGTTTGCTTTTGGCTTGCGATCCATTTGGTAAGAAGCCGCTGTATGGCGC
>CAYSWF010000090.1:0-2759 GCA_964434765.1 uncultured Candidatus Saccharibacteria bacterium | reverse complement strand
GTGGACGCGGGGGCGTTGGCAAAATATTTTTTGTATGAATATGTGCCGGCGCCGGCGACGGGGTTTAAAGACATAAAGCAGTTGCCGATGGGATATTATATGGAGATAACTGCGGATGGTATTGATTTGCGGCAGTGGTGGAAGCCGACTTTTCGCCCTAAACATGTTTCTAGGCTGGAGAGGGAGACGCTGGAGGCGTTTGACGATAAGCTGGCAATGGCCATAAAGCGGCGGATGATAGGTGATGTGCCGGTGGGGGTATTGTTGAGCGGGGGCGTTGATTCCACAACCATTGCTTGGTATATGAAGCAGGCGACAGCCGAGAAAGTCCATTCTTTTTCGGTTTCTTTTGCGGAGGAAGAGTTTGATGAGAGAAGGTTTGCGGAGCAGGCAGCGGGGGCGGTTGGTACGGAGCATCACGATTTGCGTTTTGGGTTGAATGAATTTCGGTCTGCTCTGCAGGCGGTGGTGGCTATGATGGATGTGCCATTTGGTGACGCGTCGACGCTGCCGACATACGCGGTGAGCGAACTGGCACGGGCGCACATAACAGTGGCTCTAGACGGAGACGGCAGCGATGAATTATTGGGAGGCTACGGCACGTTTCCAGCGGCAGAGCTGTCACAAAAGTTGCCGCGCTTATCGAAGGGAATATGGCAGGCGCTTTATGAGTTGGCAAGAAAATTGCCGACAAAATACGGGTATTTTTCTTTTGATTTCAAGGTGAAGTCTTTTTTGAAAGGAATGGGCTACTGCCTGCCGGAGCGGAATCAAGTGTGGCTGGGGTCATTTTCTGATGTTGAACTTAAAAATTTATTGACAAATGATTGGCGGGTGTACGCGGGCAGGGTTTTTGATGATGTGGCTGATTTGGCGCCGGCACTTCCGGGTTTAGGCACGGCTGATGTTATTTCCTTGATGACCATTTATCACTATCTACATAACGATATTTTGACAAAACTTGACAGAGCTACTATGTTTGTCAGCTTAGAGGCCCGGACGCCATTTCTTGATTTGGATTTGGCGGAGTTTGTAATGAAGTTGCCGGCCAAGTTTAAACGTAACAAGTATTTGTTAAAAAAGGTGATGAGGGGAAGGATCCCGGATAATATTATTGGTCGCGACAAACAAGGGTTTGCGCTGCCCTTGGGGCATTGGTTGAGAGGGCCGCTGTATGGGTGGGCGCGGGAAGTGCTGGCAGCGGATAAATTACAGTCGGTCGGGATTTTAAACCCGGGGTATGTAGAACGGCTGTTTAAGGAGCACAAAGAAGGGAGAGCGGATCATCGTAAAAAATTATGGACGTTATTGGCCTGGCAGATGTGGTATGACCGCTGGGTGGGCAGTGTTGCGTAGGCCAGCAGCAAGTATGGTGAAGAGGCTGATAGCCAGGCCAAGCTTGAGCCCCGGGGGGCGGTAACGGAAAGTGATTTGACCGGAGTTATCCATAGTGGCGCCGACGCGGCCATCATATTGTTCAATGAGGTACCCGTCGGCGGTCCAGCCCCGGGCGTAGTTGGTGTTGAGGATGACCTTGGTTTGATGGGGGGCGGTGATGGCGGCTGTTACGGCGTTAGGTGACCAATGAACCAGCCGGTAGGAAGCACTTGGGTCAGATAGTAGCAGAATTTCGTTATCTATTTCGTCATGGATGGTTCGCACGGCGGGTAAAGGGCCTAAAACCGAGCAATAGGTGAGTGTGCCGTAGCCGGTTCGGGCGGCAGCGTAGCTGCGTGTATGGCGCGAGCCTTGGCCCAGGACGTCGTAGCGATTCGCGGTGAAAGCAATGGGAGGGGGGGCGGCGGCCGGGGCGGGGTAGACTTCAGGCAGGACAAAGGCTTGCTCGGAAATTTGGGAGGACAGACTGAATAAGTCAATGGCGACAAGGCCGACAATGAGTAGCGCGGCCAAACGCCATTTGATTCTATCAAGTCCCAGGCCGGCTAGCAGGGCGATGGGGATGACAGCGTATAGAATAACGCGGGAGATACTGGAGCGGGGGAAGAACCAAAGGTGGTCGAAGAGGGGTTTAAGATAGGGGCCGAGGGAAGAGAGGAGAGTGGCCAGTAGGGAGGCGACGACTAGGCTTCTCACGACGCGGCTTTGTTTAAGTTTTGATGATCCTATTAGCGCCAAGGCGAAAACTAGGTAGCCAAGGTAGGCGCCGTACTCGTGCCAGCCGCTATTTTGACGAGGGATGATGTATGTTCCGTGCAAGTGTCGGCCGAAGAAAATTTCCGTGAGCCACGGTAGGGTAAGGGCCGAGGAAGCGAAGGACTCGTCGGGAAATTGTTGGAGCCAGAGTAAAACAGGAATGAGCTTTACGGCGGCCAGCCCCAAAGCCCAAAGACCTGCCTGAAAGGTAACAATAATAGCGTCGCGCGGGCGGGAGGTGAGGAGTGGAAGGAGAATAAAAGCTAGAGCAGTATACATGAGCAGATAGATACCGCCTTGGAAGAAGGTGAGGGCCAAAAATACGCCACAGAGAAGCGGCAGCTGTCGCTTTTTAGAGGTGGTTCTGTAAGCGCCGAGCCAGGCCCAGAAGACCCAGGGGATCCAGGCGGCGGCGAAGATGTTGACATGACCCTCGGTAATTTCCAACAGGTTGACGCTGCCAAAGAAGGCGGCCAATCCAGCTAGTAGGGCGGCATGAGGCGACAGGCCGATTCGTTTGGCTAAGGCCAGCATACCCAGAGCACCGAGAGCGGTGGAGAGGAATATGGCTAGGCGCAGACCGGTCGGGATGCCGAATATTAGCT
>CAYSWF010000089.1:0-3784 GCA_964434765.1 uncultured Candidatus Saccharibacteria bacterium | reverse complement strand
CCATTATGAGCGCTAAGAGAATTGTCTTACTAGCCTTCGGCCCACAAAAAGCCCAGATCGTGGCCGCCGCTTTGGAGGGAAACGTCACCCCCGCTATCCCCGCCTCCCTACTGCAAAAACACCAGCATGTCACTGTCATTCTCGACTACCCAGCAGCCACTTCGCTCAAGAAAAGTCAGTTTCATCCTCCCCAGCTCGGCAATATTAGACTGTACTCCAGTTTCAATCTCCCCCGCCATAAAAAAATTGTCTTTTTTTCGCCCCACCCCGATGACGCCGCTATCTGTGCCGGCGCCCTTCTTTCCGTTTTAACAAAAAACAACGTCGTCCATGAAGTCATTGTTACCACTGGTCACCACGCCGTGCAGACTGGCAACACCCCCGAGCAAAAAACCAAAATTAGGGAAAAAGAAGCCCTGGCCGAAGCCAAGATTATGGGCACGAACATTCACTTTGCCCGTTGCCGATTTTATGACAACGGCCAAGATATCCCCGAGTCCGACCTAAAAAGGATAAGAGACCTGGTACAAAAAATCGAGCCGGACCTAGCCTTTGTGCCCCAAAAGGCGGATCCTCACCCCACTCACTTCCAGGCCAGAAAGATTGCTCTGGCTTCCCTGCCCCATGACATAGACTTGTGGAGCTTTGAAACTCCTTGGGGTCTGTTCGGACACAAAAAATTCAATGCTGTCTTCGAGTTCTCCGAAAAATTAATGAGAAAAAAACTTAGAGCTATAAAAAAACACAAAAGTCAAACCCAACGAACCAGCTTCGACGCCGCCGCTTCCAGCATCGCCCACTTCCGCAAAATAACTATAGCTGAACAATTCTTCTCTGCCCTGGGGCAAAAGCCCTTGCCCACGGAGCCCTACCTGGAACTCTTCAACATCTCCCGCTGGTGACCACCAAAGCCTTTAAGCAAAGGGGGTTGACAGACTAGCGCCTGACAGACACAATTACTTAAGTCCCCTTTCTTTCCAGCTCCCCTGCCGCGCCTTATGTCTCGCTGCTGGGTACAAGGTGAGGTCAGGCCGGCAGGGGAGTACTTTTGCACCTTACCGCCTTCGTCATGTGACAACCTGTCAATTCTCTAAGAGTCGACGCGACAGGCCCCGATACCACACATGACGAAGGCTTATTTTTTTGCAAATTAACTTACTTCCAGCACGGCCACCAGCGGCCGGTGATCCGACACATTGACTTCCGGCACATAGTGCTGGACCACCTTCAGATCCCCACTGACAAAAATCATATCGACCACGGCCGTAGCGAAGTTAGGATTCTTCTTCCATCTCATGTTAAAAGAAGATTTAAGCTCGCCCCTAAAGATATTCAGCAGGCGGCTTTCTATGGTGGCTACCGTTTCCGTATCTTCCCTGACGTTAAAGTCGCCCGCCAAAACGACATTCTCTTTGTCCCCTATCTCTTTGACTATTGTTCTGGCCATGTTCAGCCGCCGCTCGTTATCGTCGCCATCCAGCCCCCATATACCCTGGGTGTTAAACACGTTAATAACATTGCCACCAACCTCAACGCGCGCGTGCTGAAGATTTCTCGGCGCCTGCGTGAAGTCCTCCTTATCCATAAAATGACTATCGTAAGGCACGTCATAAAACACCGTCCGGCCCGCCTTGATGGGAAATTTGGACAATACCCCGTTCCCCACTTCCGTCACCCTTTCACGGTAATCCATAAAAGCCGGACCAAAACAGTAGTGAGACAAACCCAAAGCTCGCCTTAACTCTGCCAACGAACGATATCGCCTCTCCAATCTTTGATCGCTGCTCTTATACACTTCCTGCAAAGCTATAATATCCGCCCGTTCCTCGCGCAGCCACGACACAATTTCATCAAACAACCTTCCCCCCTCCCATAGATTCAGACAAATAAACTTAAAACTCATATAGCCCATGCTACAATAGAAATGTGGACAAACAAGGCTTCACGCTTATAGAGCTCCTAGTTACCCTAGCCATTATCGGCATACTGGCCGGAATTATACTCACGGTAATCGGCAATGTCAGGGAACGAGCGCAAACAACTAATATTATAAATTACGCGGGCCAAGTCCACCGCTCGCTGGTGACAGAGTGTGTTGGCCTGTGGGATTTTGAAGAAAGCTCCGGCAACACAGCGCTCGATACGTGCCAAGGTAAAAATAATGGAACCATATCCGGCGGGGCCCTCCGCGTTGACGGCGTGAACAACGATAAAGCGCTGCAGTTTGATGCCACCAATGACTATGTATATACAGTCTTAAGCAACTCGTTAAATCTAGCAGGGTCTAACGTCACTATTAGCGCTTGGATAAAGATTAACCAGGCGCCGACAACCGACAGATACATCTATTATTATTCCCCCAGTCTTAACACTCGCAGCTTGCTTTACCTAACGAGCACCAGACAAATAAGACTGTATATAGGAAACCAGGCTGTTATTGGCAACAAAGTACTGGATGTGGGCGAGTGGTATTTTGTTTCCGGGACGTATAACAAAGACACCCGGTACGTGACGCTCTATGTCAATGACGAGGAAGATACCACCCAACAAATTTCACCGGCCAGTTGGGCCAAGTCCCTCGTCAGCGCCCGAGCTTATATGGGATATGCTATAGGCTCTACCCTTAACGACATTCGCGTTTATGGCGAGGCCATAACCCTATCCCAAGTCCAGCAACTGTATGCGCAGGAAGTTAGACACCGCGCGCTGACTGGTTTATTTCCCCCATTCAATTACTTGTTCCACGAGTCTATTTGAATATCCCCACTCGTTGTCGTACCACGCCATCACCTTTACTAAATCTCCGTCCACTACTCGCGTCATCGGCAAATCCACTATAGCCGAATGCGGATCGCCAATAAAATCACTGGATACCACCGGCTCCTCCGTCACTGCCAGCACGCCTCTATAAAGCGGATTATCCACCGCCTCCCTAAACGCTTTGTTCACCTTATCCACCGTCACCTTTTTTTTCATCAAGAAACTAAGGTCACTAATTGACACCACCGGTAACGGCACCCTGATGGCCACTCCGTCAAATTTTCCTTTTAGCTCCGGCAGGGCGCGCGTCGCCGCCGCCGCCGCTCCCGTCGACGCCGGCACCATATTAACTGCCGCCGCCCGCCCCCGCCGCAAATCTTTCTTGTCCGGTCCATCCACCAAGCCCTGGGATGCCGTATAAGCATGCACTGTTGTCAAAAGCGCCTTCTTCACCCCAAACGCTTCGTTCATCACTCTCGCTACCAGCGCCGCGCAGTTCGTTGTGCACGAAGCATTCGAAATAATTTCCTTACCCTTCATTTCCTCATCGTTCACTCCCATCACCACCGTCGGCACCCCCTCACTTTTAGTCGGTGCCGATATTATCACATGCTTGGCCCCGGCCTCAATATGCCCGCGCGCCTTTTCTTCTTCCGTGAACACACCAGTCGATTCAATAACCACGTCAACCCCCATATCCCGCCACGGCAACTGCGCCGGATCCGGCTCCTGTAATACGGCCACCCGCGCTTCTCCCACTATCATGGCTCCTTTTTCAATCTTGACCTCTTGGCCATACCGGCTATAAACCGAGTCATAGCGCAACAGATACGCCAAGCTCTCAATATCACCCAGATCATTAATGGCCACCACCTCAATTTCATTACCATAAGTGAGAGCGATTTTAAAAGCCGCCCGGCCTATTCTGCCAAACCCGTTAATTGCTATTTTCACTGGCATCATATTTTTCAACAATAATATCGCTATTCTCTCTTATCATTTTGCCCATACTATTCTCATCTAA
>CAYSWF010000088.1:0-3788 GCA_964434765.1 uncultured Candidatus Saccharibacteria bacterium | reverse complement strand
GGAGTTCATTCGCAAGAAAGTTGATTTGCCGGTGGAAGTGTCCCAAGCCAGCGAGTCGGCTATACGGGAGGCGTTGAATATGTACCAGCAGAGTTTGGAGGCGGAGCTGTCTGATGTAGTTAGTGAGGAACTTAAAAACATAGGGCCGGTTAGTGAGGATCTCACGCGCGCGGCTGATGATTTGCCAATTGTCCGTATTACCCAAACGGCACTTAGGCACGCAATTTTGGAGGGAGCTTCTGACATTCACATTGAGCCGACGGAGACACAGGTGATTATTCGCTACCGTATCGATGGTATTCTCCATGACGTGCTGGTGCTGCCCAAGGCGGTACTGCCGGGATTGGTGGCGCGCATAAAAGTGTTGGCTAGTCTTAAGATTGATGAGCATCGCTTGCCGCAGGATGGGCGTTTTAAACTAGAGTTTGATGAGTATAAGGTGGCCTTTCGTGTTTCGACTCTGCCGGTATACGACGGGGAAAAAGTTGTTATGCGTTTGCTGGATGAGTCGAGTCAGAGCTTAGGATTGGACGATCTGGGGTTGCGTGAGAAAGATTTAAAAATGCTGCGCCGGGCTACGCGGCGTCCTTATGGTATGATTCTCGTTACGGGGCCGACGGGCTCGGGCAAGACGACAACTTTATATGCGGTAATGAAAGAAGTGAGTACGCCAGAGGTCAACATTAGCACTATTGAAGATCCGATTGAGTATCGTATGCCACGCATTAATCAGACTCAAGTGCAGCCAAAGATTGGTCTGACGTTTGCCAACGGCCTAAGATCGCTAGTGCGTCAGGATCCAGATATTATTATGGTGGGGGAGATTCGGGACGAGGAGACGGCCTCTTTGGCAATCAACGCGGCGTTGACGGGGCATTTGGTGTTATCGACACTACATACAAACAGTGCGGCGGGAGCGCTGCCGCGATTGCGTGACATGAAAGTGGAGGCGTTTTTACTAGCCTCGACCTTGAATCTAGTATTGGCGCAACGTCTGGTGCGGCGTTTGTGTGGTAAATGCAGGGTAAAGCAGAAATATACTCCGGAGCTGATTAAAGATTTAAAAGAGGAATTTGATACTGATGCTATTCTAGCCGTGTTGCAGCGGGAAGGAGTGGTCAAGAGCGGGAGCAGCTGGAGTGACGTTGCCTTGCACAAAGCGGGGGGGTGCAAGAGGTGCCGTAATGGATACAAGGGCCGCATCGGTATTTATGAAGTGATAGAGGTGACGCCGGAGATTCAAGAAGTGATTACGCCGCAAACAACCACGGCTCAACTGGAGGCGGTGGCGCGCAAGACGCAGAGATTGGTGACGATGGTGGAGGATGGCTTTATAAAGGTAGCGGCAGGGATTACAAGTTTGGAAGAGATTTTGCGCGTGGCGCGGGAATAAAATAACACTATGCCTATTTATTCATTCGAAGGTCGGCGAGAAAAAACAGGTGAGCTGGTGCAAGGTTTGAGGGAGGCTGCTAGTCACGCGGCTCTCGGCCAAGATTTGCTTAGTGAGGGCATTCTACTCACTCGTTATTTACAAAAAGCGCAGCGACTGCCGGGCGCCACGTTTTTTTCGGGGATATTAAACCGCGTGCCGACTCTGGAGCGGGCGCTCTTTGCCCGCTATTTTGCCCTGATGTTGCGCGCTGGCTTGGATGCGAAGCGAGCGCTGTCTGCTTTAGGACAGCAAACGCGCAGCCGACCGATGAAAGTAGCTTTGGAGTCGTTGTATCAAGATGTGGAACGGGGCAAAACGCTGGCGGAAGGTATGCAATTGTTTCCCAATGCTTTTCCCCCGCTGTTCGTGAGCTTTGTGCAAGTTGGCGAGACGACCGGCCGCCTGCAAGAGTCGCTGGAGGTTTTGGCTAGACAACTGCAGAAGGAGTATGAGTTGGGGCGAGCGGTCAAGGGGGGGTTGATGTATCCGGTCGTGATTGTTATGGCTTTAGTTGCTGTTGGTATAGCCATGATGTTTTTTGTGGTGCCGAAGTTGGTAGAAGTTTTTGAGGGGTTTGATGTGGAGCTGCCGTTGCCGACGCGAATACTCATTGGTATTAGTGATACCTTTCAAGGATACTGGCCTTTCTTTTTTGTGGGTGGTGGAGCGCTGCTGGCCGGGTCATGGGCTTTGATGCGAGTACAGCCAGTAAGAGCGTTGGTGTTGCACGGCCTGTTGTTGTTACCGGTGATTGGTCCTATTATGCAGAGGATTAATTTGGCTCGCTTTGCGCGGAACCTGGGCTCGCTTTTGTCCAGTGGCGTTTCTTTTATTAAGGCGCTTGATATTTTGGGAGCGAACACGCCTCACCCGAGCTATGCCCGGGTGCTTACGGCCGCGCGTGAGCACGTTAAGCAAGGTAAGGAGTTGAGCGCTTTTCTTGATGATTTCAAGCGGTTGTTTCCGCCAGTAGTGATTAATATCATAAAAGTGGGCGAGGAGACGGGAGCGTTGGACGAGGTGCTGTCCGAGACAGCGCTGTTCTACGAAGGAGAGGTTGACCAGACGATGAAGAATCTGACGTCGGTTATGGAGCCAATTTTGATGATATTGGTTGGTTTAGCAGTGGGGGCGCTGGCTGTGTCGGTGATATCGCCAATCTACGACTTGGTCAACGTAATTTAGTAACTAGTAATCAGTAATTTTTAACTCGAATGCGACGTGTTCAACAACTGAAATTTCAATCTGGTTTTACTTTGATCGAGTTATTGGTGGCGACATTTGTTATCGGGACGACGTTGACGGGCATGTTTGGTCTGTTTGTGCTGACTTTGCGCACGGCCCAGGAGGGGGAACGGCGGGTGGCAGCGGTGGCGCTGGCCAATGAGCGGGTGGAAATGATTAGGAACTTGCCTTATGTCGACGTGGGTACGGTTGGTGGCGTGCCGGCTGGCAGTGTTCTTCAGGAAGAGACGGTGGTGCGCAATGAGGTTTCTTACACGGTGCACACTGATATTCGTTATATTGATGACCCTTTTGACGGTCAGGTAGTGGGCGGCAGCCAGGGGGAGGAGAAAATAACCATTTGTCATAAGCCGGGCACGTCTTCGGAGAGGACGTTGGAGGTGCCGGCCGCGGCGCTGGAGGCGCACTTGGCGCACGGTGACACCACGGGGGCGTGCGGGTCGGGCGGTGAAGGCACGCCGCCGGGTGATGAGCTAAACGCCGATTACAAACAAATCCGGGTGGAGGTGAGTTGGAATCAGCCCGGTTCTGTGCGGTCGGTCTTGTTGATTACCCAAATGGTTCCCCAGGGCATGGAGGGAGGGGAGCTGGGCGGCACGCTTGATTTCCAGGCGTTGGACGCCCTTGGCCAGGGCGTGGAGGGAGCCACGGTGCAGATTGTCAACGAGGTAACTGTTCCGGCGATTAATATGACGACGCAAACGAACGCCGAAGGCCGATTGGTCTTGCCGGGTCTGCCCGAGAGCGCTGGTACCTACAAATTGAACGTGGGCGCTGCTGGTTACACGAGTGAGCAGACGTATGACGCGGCGGCTAACTTTGTACCGGACACCGACCATGCTCATCTGTCGATGATGGTGCGGGAAGTGACTAGTAAGACTTTTGCCATTGATCGTGTGTCCAGTTTGTCTTTGACTACCAAGGGTGAAGCGGGGGCGGCGGTCAGTATACCCTATAATTTACGGGGGACTAAGACGATCGGCGTGGATGGGAGTGGGAATAGTGTATACGTCATTAACGAGGATGGACAGACTGATGCGGCGGGCCGGGCTAGCCATGAGAACTTGCCGTGGGACGCGTATAACTTGGTGGTTGATGGGGAGGCCAC
>CAYSWF010000087.1:3246-3842 GCA_964434765.1 uncultured Candidatus Saccharibacteria bacterium | reverse complement strand
CTTTTTCAGCTCCTCTCTGACAACTCTAATGTCCCGCTGCTTCATTCCCAACTCGGGCAAAGTAAAAGTCCCTTCCTCTTGGCGGCTAAACAGACGCATTACTATGTTCTCCCCAAAAGCGCCGGGCAAAGCCGATACCCTAACGTCATACCGGTCCCCATTCACCCGCAACACAAAACTGCCATCCTGCGGCGTCCCCCGCACATTCAATTTAAGTCTGGCCAACACCTTCACGCGCGACAACAATTGTCTTCCTCCCTCCGCGGCAAACTCTGTAATGTCTTGCAGTACTCCATCAATACGATAGCGCAACTTCACTCGCTCCCGCCCCGGCTCGATATGCACATCCGACGCCCGCATCTTAATCGCTCCGGCTATAATAGTAGTTAAAATTTCAGTGGGGGCCATTGAAACAATGCGCTGACCAAGCTCCCGCATGTCCTGTATGCTCTCTGCAAACTCGCCCAGCCGCTCCTGGGAAATTATCATCCCGCCTTTTTGAACCCCCGGGCTTACTTCCCCCCGGCCATAACGCGCCAGAGCCACGTTTAAGCTGTGTTGTGAGATTACATGCGTCTGCGGCTTCACTCCCAACT
>CAYSWF010000087.1:0-3236 GCA_964434765.1 uncultured Candidatus Saccharibacteria bacterium | reverse complement strand
TCATCCCGCAACTTACGGAAGGTTTCCTGTTCAGGATTAACGGCGCCTAACCTTACGTCATTCCCCTTTTTATAAAACAACACTGCTCCCGCCGCCCGTGCCTTATCTTTAGGCACCACTCCGAGCGCCGCCGCGTCCATCGGGAACGTAATCAAATTAATATACGGTAATTGCCACATCTTCGCTTGATGACGCACAAAATTTTCTTCCTGCTGCGCCGTCAATGCCGCCAGCCGCGCCTCCATTTCTTCTCGCTGTCTATCTTGTGGCATACGGATCAGTATAACACCCGCTGTTATTCTGTATTCAGCAAGCCTCGAAAAATTTTTTCCAACTTAATCGAGTCATGCACCACCAGCGCCCGCGGCACCACGTCACCCGCTTGCATTTTCTGCTTCTCGCTGCTCACCACATTTTCTTCAACCAAGTCATAGTCATGCTTCTTGTCTCGAAAACGCACCCCCTCTTGGCCCGGCACCAACTTAATCGCTACCGACCCCGTATTGGCTATTACCACATCAACGGCCCGCCCCA
Organism: uncultured Candidatus Saccharibacteria bacterium; assembly: GCA_964434765.1. Classification (GTDB taxonomy): domain Bacteria; phylum Patescibacteriota; class Andersenbacteria; order UBA10190; family UBA10190; genus CAYSWF01. Next base: position 2,702 of record CAYSWF010000087.1, on the reverse strand, counting down.
AATACGACTCGTACACTCGCACAAAATCCTCTCCCTTCCACCCAGCCGTCTGCCGCGGCGTCGTCAGCAGTGTCATCACTACACCCAACTGCGCCTTACTTTCAGACACTACGCTTCTAAGCCCCGGCAGCGCCAGCGTCGGCAGAACCGTCCCATAGGTATGCCCCGGCGCTACCACAATGTGTGTCGCCTCTGCCAGCACCTGCCGCGCCCGCGGGTTAAGAGCTACCCCGCCCTCGGCAAACCGCACGCTCACCGCGCCCGGCTGCCAGCGCGGATCAGCTTGTAAATTCACCGTGTGAGCAATGGCGTGCTGACCTTCCCCCAACAAGCTGCGCCGTCTGCCTACTGTTACTTCCACTTGCTGCGTCACCGGCGTCAAAGTCGTCGGCACCACCCCGGCGTATTTTGGCACCTGCAATATGCGCGCCATCATTGCCAAGGCGGCATCCAAATCACTGGTCTTAGTCAATGAAGCTAAAAACACATTGCGCAAAGTGTGCCCCGCAAAGTCGCCTCCTTCAAAGCGGTAATCCAACGCTTGTAAAAACTGTTCCCCTCGCCTATCGCCCCGAAAACTGCTTAGCGCCACCAAGCACTTCGTTAGATCTCCCATGGGCGCCACTCCATACTGTTTTCTTAAGCGCCCCGTCGAACCCCCGTCATCAGACATGTTAACTAGCGCGTGCAGCGAGGCTATTTTCTTTTCCTTCAATAGCGGCTGCAGAGCCTTCAGCAGCACCGACGTGCCGTTGCCGCCCCCCAACAGCACCACTCGGGGCAAACAATTTTTACCAGTAGAATTCATATTACATCACCATATATAAGAATGATCCTTTTAGCCAGTCAATAACGAATTTCGAAATGGTCTCTAAGAAGATTTAACACTAAGTGTTAAATCTAGTACTATACGAGCTATAATAGCAATATATGAGCTATCGATACGACGAATTTACACCCGGTGAGATTTTTCACATATGTACGCGAGGTGTAGAAAGTAGGATTATTTTCCGACACGACAGTGACCACCACCGTTTTCGCTCACTAATGCTCCACTATTTATCAGCGGAGCAGGTAATAAGTTTTTCCATCGCCCTTAAATTCAAGCAGGGTTTTGCCCGAACTGCCAAAGGTGAAGGGCTAGTGGATACACTTAGCTATTGTTTGATGCCTAACCATATCCACCTGTTGCTAAAAGAGAACATCGAAGGTGGTATCTCAAAATACATGCAGAGACTTTTGAACAGCTACGCTAAATACTTCAATATGAGTCAGGACCGATCAGGCTCTCTTTTTACAAACCCATTCAAGGCTGTCCTGGTAGATAGTGACGAACAGTTATTACACGTAAGTCGCTACGTACATTTGAATCCGTACGTAGCACACATAGTAAAGGATGTATTCAATTACCCGTGGTCTTCTCTAAATGAATATGTCGGCAAAGTGAGAAAACCAATCTGCCATAAGAGCCTGATTAGCTCGCTCATAAACAAAGACGATTACAAAAAGTTTGTTAAAGACGACGCCGAATACGCAAAATCACTAGCGAATATTCAGCACCTACTTATAGATTACAAGGCTTAGAGCCGCTCTAGCAGCATATTTAACACTAAGTGTTAAATAGTGGCTCACCTGCTCTGTACGCCATAACTAAAATCAACACTACTACCAGGCCAGCCACACCAAAGGGATTGTACAGCCATCCCGCCGCCGGAAAATTGGTCAGTCCCGCCACCAGTCCCAGCCTCACGTCCTCCTGCCAACGCGGTAAAATGCGATATCCCGTACCGGTGCGCGACACCACGCCAATTATGGTTACTTCCGTGCCTTTTTTCATCTTCGGCTTCTCTATCCCCGTTGTTATTTTTATAAACACCTTCACCTCGCCACTCCCGTCATCTACATAAAACGTATCGCCCGATGTCTTAACAACTCGCCCTGCCACCACCACTAACGACCCCTCCCACCCTTCTCCCACTTCACCCGTCCGCGCCCGGTGTGGTTCCGGCGCCGTCTCTTCGCCTATCACCACCACGCCCGTCGCCGCCGCCAGCTTAATTCGATATTCGCCTAATGACGTTGTTAACTCCCCCTTAACTTTCACTTTGTTTCCTGCCTCCAATTCCGGATACTCCTCTTGGTAGAAATACACCTGGATGCCAGAACCAGCTAAGTACATAATTTTGTCGCCCAATATACCCGGCGGGACGCTGACCACCCCTTCCGTTTCAACCATAGTGCCGACCTTCTGACCACGAATATCTTTCAACAACACTTTAGTCACAGCCATCCCCGCCACCACGCCTGATTTATCGCTGCCACCCTCGCCATCCTCCGACACTGGCTCCGTAATGACATTGTCCCCGCCCGGCGTAACCGTTGTACTCAATACATAGCCTCTGTCTGTCCTGTTATATGATACTGCCTCTGTTACTTCCTCCTCATACACAAATGAAGATTTTATATTCCCCGCCGGATCAAATATTTTTACCTCATCCCCGCCGTTATTAAACGCCAACTTTGTGTCTGCTCGCCAAAACACATAATAATCTCCGCCGGCTAAATTCGCCCCTGCCGGTATCTTATATGGGCTGCTTCCTCTCTCTCCGTCATCTATCCGCCAGCCTTCCAGATCTACTTCCTCACTGCCCGTGTTTTTCAATTCAACAAATTCCCCCTCCGTATCTGGTCCTTTTGGATTC
>CAYSWF010000086.1:2601-4099 GCA_964434765.1 uncultured Candidatus Saccharibacteria bacterium | reverse complement strand
ATATTGAGCCGCATCTCGTCTTTCAAAATCCCCGCCGCCATCAGCCCCGCCTTAATTATCGGCAGTTTAATCACGGCCGAATCTATCCAGGCGGCCATCTCTCTCGCCTGAACAACTATCTCTTCAACTGTCGTACTCTCGTCCGCGTAAACCTCAATCGAGATAGCCCCCCGCGCATCCTTCTCTATTCCCCGCACTATCTCCTTATATTTACCCAGCAGCTCCTGCTCGGTGAGTTTGTCCCCCCGTTTAATGCGCGCCGCGATGTCCGGATTTTTTGCCACCAGCGATGGATTGGTTGTTTGTCCGTCGAGGCCCGTGTAGCCCGCCTCGTTCAACAGCCTTGTCGCCGCCGCCGTCTCCTTGGGGTCCCCCCCGTCCAAAAACAACTTCGTTTTAGTTAGTCTTTTCATCAGGAAATCACTTCCGCTTCTTTAAAACTAGGATACCCCTTATCTTTTTCTGACAATATGGGCTCCGCAACCGGCCAGTCAATGGCTAAATCAGGGTCGTTCCAGACAATTCCCCGCTCCCGGTCCGGCGCATATTCTGCCGTAGCGTAGTACTGCACTTCCGCCACCTCGGACAACACACAAAACCCGTGCGCGAACCCTTCCGGCGCGTACAACATACTGCCTTCTTCCGCCGCCAGAGCGACGCCAACCCACCGGCCAAAACTCTTAGAGCCGCGGCGTATATCCACCACCACATCAAATATTTTACCCGCAACGATGCGGATAAGCTTGCCCTGCGCTACCGGCGGCAACTGGTAATGCAACCCCCGCAGCACGTCGCGTTTGCTGACCGAAAGGTTAAACTGCGTAAACGCCTTGTCTAGACCATGTTTAGCAAACTCCGACCTCTTGTAAACTTCAGCAAAGGAGCCGCGGTCATCGATAAACACCGGCGGACGCACCAATATCACTTCCGGAATTTCCAGTTGCTTAAAACTAAACGGCATATGCCTGATAAACAGTATAAGGCTTTATCTTACTTCTTGTCCTGCTGCTCAACCAAGAAACTATCCAGCCACTGCCTGGCTTCCTCCGACGACAGGGGATCTTCGCCTTTTAATAACTCGCTAATACCGACGCCTGCCCTCTGCCCCCCTGATGTCCAACCCAGATGCCGCATTAACGCTAACAAATACACGCCCCCTACCAGCACTGCCAAAAACACCGTCTGCCGCGCCGACAACTCCAGCCAAGACCCCATCGCCAACCCGATAGCCAGACTAGCCAAACCCCAAAAAACCTTACTCATAAGCAACAAATCTTAATCGGCTGCCCCATAAGAGTCAACCCCAAATCATTGTTTCAGCACTGCTAAATATGCCTCGGGCGGAATCTCCACCGCACCCGCCTGCGCCAAGCGCTTCTTGCCTTTCTTTTGTTTCTCCAGCAGCTTGCGCTTCCGCGTCACGTCCCCCCCGTACAAATACCCAGTGACATCCTTACGCCGCGCCGGCAACGTCTCCCGCGCGATAACTTTACCTCCC
>CAYSWF010000086.1:0-2591 GCA_964434765.1 uncultured Candidatus Saccharibacteria bacterium | reverse complement strand
CGACGATGCCCAGGGACAGAAGAGGACAGAAAATGGTGGCAAAGCCGCGGCGCCGCTCTTCCCAGGGCTCCTGGTCCAGCCAGCCCTGGGGCTCGCCCGCGGCCTGGTGGGCCGCACCCAGGGCCGCCTGCAGCGGCACCGCAAACATTTGATGAGGTAGAATCTTTTTAAGCTTGGCGACCACTTGGCGTCCAATTTTTACCGCCCGCCCCCGCGGCACAATCATCGACAAAGCGTCGGCCGTCTCGTGATTAATCACTATATTCATCTTAACCACATCAGTCTCGCGCCAGTCATATTCTTCGTAACCTAATGACCCATAGCCCGCGGTGGCCGACTTCAATCTGTCGTACAGGTTCACCACTAACTCCCGCAACGGCAACTCGTACTTTAACAACACTCGCTCCTTACCCAATTGTTCTTGCTGTTTAAAATCTCCCTCATGCTGCCTCAAGAGCTCAAACACCGCCCCCAAATACTTGGTCGGCGTTACCACTTCTGCCTTCACGTATTGCTCCAGTACTCGCACCACCCGCGAGGGGTCCGGCCACTCGGCTGGCGTGTGGACGTCCTGCACCTTACCATCGCTCGCTGCCACCCGATACAAAACACTCGGCGTCGTCATTACTAAATCAAGCCCATACTCCCGCCGCAAACGCTCCTGCACAATCTCCAAATGCAACATCCCCAAGAAGCCACACCTAAAACCTTGCCCCAAAACCTGGCTCTGCTCTGGCTGTACTGTTAGCGAAGCATCGTTCAACTGCAACCTCGCTACCGCCTCTCGTAACTTGGCAAAACCATCACCGCTCTCCGGATACACACCGGCAAAAACTTTCGGCTGCGGAATGGCAAACCCCGGCAACGCCTCAACCTGTTCCTCGCAGCCCCGGCGCAGCAGGGTGTCCCCCACGCGCGCCTGCTGAACGTCTTTCAGGCCTGTAGCCACATAGCCAATTTCCCCGGACTGCAAATTACGAGCCGGCTCAAACTCCGGCGCGAACACGCCAACTTCCACCGCCCTATCGCTCACTTTAGTCCCCCTAAAGAAAATGTTATCACCGGCCTTAATCTCGCCGTCCACCACCCGCACGTACGCCACCACTCCCTTGTAATCGTCATACACGGAGTCAAAAATAAGCGCGCGAAAAGGTTTTTTCACTGCCACCGTCGGTGATAATATCCGCTCCCCAATCGCCTCCAGAACTAGAGGCACCCCCTCGCCCGTCTTGGCCGAAATCTCCAATATCTGACCGCTATTTGCACCCAGGAGGTCCATCATTTCCTGGCGCACCCCCATAACGTCAGCCGCCGGTAAATCTATCTTGTTAATAACGGGGACAATGGCCAGCCCCTGCCCCCGCGCCAGGTGCAGATTCGCCATCGTTTGCGCCTGCACACCCTGCGTAGCATCCACTAGTAAAATAGCCCCCTCCACCGCCGCCAAGCTCCGGCTCACTTCATACTGGAAATCCACATGCCCGGGCGTGTCTATCAAATTTAATATGTGTCCTTTCCATTTCATCCTGACGGGCTGCAGTTTTATCGTAATCCCCTTCTCTCGTTCCAAATCCATAGTATCCAGCATCTGTTCCTTCATTTGTCGCTTCTCCACCGTCCCCGTCAACTCCAGCATCCGATCCGCCAGCGTCGACTTGCCGTGATCAATGTGCGCGATAATGCAGAAGTTGTGAATTTTCATATTGTTAATCCGGTACTCCTTCAAAACGAGATGTCTCCGTGCCAGCCGGAATCTCGACGGGTCCCCGCCGCGGCAAATAGCGTTTAAGCGCCGCCAGCTCCTCACTTCCCATCCACCACATCATCCCTAGGTAAGCGCCCGCTCCGCCTATACCAGCCACCGCCAGCTGCGTAAAAATACCCCAAAACCGTTGCATGTCTACTACCACTGCCACTGGATATTTCAGCGCCTGCACCACTACCCCGGCCAAAATAGTCGCCAGTGAAATGCGCGCCAGACTAACCAACACTTGCCGATCGTTCAGTCCCTGCAGTTGCCAATGCAATACGCCAAGCAACAACATCACATTGACAATGGCCGCCACCGAAAAGGCTAGCGCCAGACCCTGTACACCCATGTGAGGAGCCAGCCACACAGCCAAAATCACATTCAATATCATACTGCCGACCGCGATAATAACCGGTGTTTTTGTGTTTTGCTGCACGTAAAAAGCCCGCGCCAGCAGAGGAATAATGGCCTGGGCAAAAATACTCACTATCAGCCAACCAAATGTCTCGAAGGTCAGAATGGTATCTTCCCAGTCAAAAGCGCCCGCCCCGTACAATACCCGTATTATTTGCGCCCGCAGGAGAAAGAAAAACAGTGACACCGGCACCACAAAAAATAAAATGTAGCAAAGAACCCGCGTCAAGGTATCGCGAAAATCTCTCATCCGCCCTCTAGCCACTTGCTCCGCCAGCGTGGGAAATGCCGCCTGCGCAAAAGCAATACCAAAAATACCCACCGGCAGATACTGCACATTATTAGCCAAATGAAACACGGTAATACTTCCGGCCAGTAAACTCGATCCCAGTACCGACACTGTCAGCAAATTAACCTGGTTGGCCGC
>CAYSWF010000085.1:0-4103 GCA_964434765.1 uncultured Candidatus Saccharibacteria bacterium | reverse complement strand
GATCAGCCGGACTAATCTCTTTGAGAGAAAGCTGTAAGAACGCAAGCACACGCAGGAAGTATGACAACGGCATAGCACGCCCTTGTCGGTATTTGTAAAGATAACGATCCAGCTTGGGGTCAATGACGGCAGCCTTGAGAGCCCCATAATGCTGGTCAATAAGAGTGTGTGCTCCTCGCACGTATATGCCCTGGGGACGTTCTTTTAGCCAGGAAAGAAGATGTATGCTGTCAGAAGGATTTTCATTAGGGAGCGCAACAGACCGTGGGAGAGGGATAAATTCGCCCTGTGCTATGTCGGCACTTTTTGCTGCCTGTACACCTCCATCGCGCAAAACCACCATATTATGGTCTCCTGTCGTGGTAATTTCACGCCCGCTCCGGGTCGTAAATGTATATAATGTTTGAGGAGCGTCCTTGCGCGCGGCTACCGTGACGCTCGACCACTCTCCCTGGAGGTCTCTGTTAAAGCTGTAAACCTCAATATCAGGGTATGCTACCCCTTCCAACTCTTCGTCAGTGTAGGTAATGCCATGTTTGTGAATAAGCTCGTCGACAACCTCTCGAATAGAACGCAGACTAACCTTGCCGTTCTGGCGCACGAGAACGGGCTCGGCCCCTTTAACAGACTTCCCGGCTCCTGACTTAGCAAAAATAACCATGTTGGCATTTTCCAAACTGAAACGGTCAAATAAAATGAGACTGTTGTTGTGCAAGTTAATGCCGTACAAAATACCGTTGTTGCTAGTTAAGTCCGAGCTGACGAAAGGGAAAGTGGTTGATAACGACGAGGAGCTCATGTTGGTTGAACGCGCCAGTTTGTCATGCCCCAAAGGCAACGTGGACAAAAATCCTTGTTTGGCCTGAAAGAGAACTGGTTTTACATACACCAGCCTTCCTTCCAGCAGCACCTCCACCTGCGCCACGACTTCCTCCAAGTCCTCCTTGGTGTCTCCGTAAAGCGTCAGGTACAAACTATACTGAAAGAATCGCTCCGTGCCTTGCACCAATCTGTCCCGTAGCTCCTCAATGTCCCGATAAGCCGTTTCCAGCTGCGGGTCGCGCACCTTGCCCTTCTCCGTGCGCATAGAGATCGAAGCTGCCACTTGAGTAACCTGCCTTTTCATTTGCTTTAAGATCGTGGCCGACTCTTGGGGATAAATAAACATGCCCATATCAAACTCGATATCATAGTTGATAATGGGAGCCAGCCAATTTGTCTCCAAATAGCGGGGGTAAGTGAGCACAAACAGCGTGGTGGCAAACTTTCCGTCAATCTCAACATGCCCCGGGCTGACTTGGAACGCCGCCGGCGACAAAATATCCTTAAGACTGACAATGCCCTCTTCAAACTGGCGGTCCCTGGCTTGCTCCTCGGGCGTGGCCGACTCTTGCTTGTTCTGCCCGTCTCCTCTCTTTTTTATCTCATAGCCCAGTATACTCGGCATAGCTTATATTATATTTATTTGCTCACCCACGGCGCCGCCGCCGGCTTGGTAACCAGCAGCTTATACGGCTCCGTTTCGACCACGTTCAACTGCGCCACATTACTTAATGGTTGGTTGCGCGACGTAGCCGGGTTGAATATGTCGTAAAACAACTCCAGCATCTCTTGCGTCTGTAGTGGCACCAGCCGCAGACCCATACCGCGCAAACCCACCGCTACCTGTTCTACCCGCTGCAGCAGCTGCGACTTATAGTGCGTAAAGTCCGCTTCCGACAGCTGCGGCGACTTCTGGCCGATACTTCGTGCTCCTTTTATGATTCGCTCCATAAAGTTTTCTTGTTTGCTCTGCTGCGCCGAGAACGGCACAGTTACCAAAAATGTTTTGGTCATAATGTCATTGCCTTTCACCAATTCCGAGACAAAATTAATGTACTCTTCCATTTGCAAGCGCAGCAGCTCGTTGTTTTGCCTCTCTTTCCGCCCCTTCAGCTCCTCCAAGTAGGGCGTAATGTCCAACTTGCGCGACATAACCGTGATGTGAACCGGAAAATCAAGCGAGTTCAAAAAATCCTGAAAAGCAAAGATAGTAGCGTTTTGCTCGTCTTCAGATTTAAGCGCAAAGTTTAGCGACGACACAAGCAAGGTGGACCGCAACGTTCCATCCGTTAGAACGGCCACGCCATCGCGCACCTCCGCCAAAGGCACCAACTGCTGCGTGGGCTTACCCTGTTTATCCGCGCTTCGCATGACGCTAGTGTACTACGATGCGCTCGATTGGTCAGGTGGATTAACTCCCTCGCCTTCCTCGACGAGCGGGTCGGCCGCATCTTGCGCGATAATGTTACCTTGGGTGTTCAAGGTCTGCGCGATAGCATCCAAGGCAGAAGCGGTCGGGGGCAGATTTTCAACAAACTCCTCGTACTCGCCGCCGGCAATAGGCATCTCCTTGGACTCGGCCATCCGCCGCCAAATATATAAACGCTCCCCGGTAAAGTAGTGCAGTCCATGCAACAACAACGAGGCAAAAGTCTGTCCCCGCCAATGCACGTGGGCAAACAGCGCCGTGATGCCAAGAACAGGAATGGCAAAGCTCAAAAACAAACCTAAGTCAGACAGCAGGTAAACGGGCAATAGCAGCAACGCCGCCACCACGTAGTACAAAAACTGCTTCAGCGTCAGGGGACCGATGATGCGATCCTGAATATCGATAAACTGTGGTACCTGGTATCTCATTTCATCATTGGTGGAGGTACCGGTGGTCGTTTTTGCTCTTTCAGATTAAGAACATTTCGTACCCCACCTTCACTCCCTTGCCTCGCCAAAGTCCCGCTCTGGCGGGATGAAGGCGGGTTCTTCCGCCAATACTCCTCCAACTCCTTCCTCACCGGCCCGAACAAATCCTCCTCAATCTCCCGCGCCATCTTCTGCGCCGCATCGTTCGGCAATCGGAGTTCCGTCGACAGCAAGCTCGGCAGCTGCGCCAGTTTCTTTTCACCCAAACCAACCGTTAGGACCATAAAGGCAATACTGTGAGCTTGGCTAATTGATAATTTGTATGCTTTAGCCAAACCTATAATGTAAGCTCCAGTTCTCTCCGCAGTAAGTAAACTCTTTACCGATCGCGGAAAAGTAAAAGATTTTTCGATTAACCGGTCTTGCTCCAGCGGCGGGCGCGTCAGCAACGAACCCAGCGGTTTTGCTATAAATAGCTGCCAATCTATCATAGCTAGGGCGTCGTTGGCTGCTGACTTTGCCTGTGCAGCCTGTCAAGCGAAGTGTAATACGCTTTCTGTATTGCCCGATTGATCTCGTTTTTGATCGCGTTTTCTCTGTTCTGCTTCCGGTTTGCCGTCGCCGTGGCGCCGCCCACTCCCGTTGTCGGCAAGTCAACTTCCAAGTTGACATCGAGATTTTCAATTCCGCTTCTCTCGTCCGCCCCCATGTTTCTGACCGCCTCGGCGTTGCCTGCCAGCGCCACCTTATACGCCCTATTTTGTGGCGTGTTCTCCATGTCCCTCATAATGAATTCGCGCTGTCCCTTCGAAAGCGCTCCCCCTACGTATTCTTGGCGCAGCAGACTAGGAGCCCAGGCGCCTGAACTGCGAACTGATGTATCTCTGGCCGCCTGGGTAGCACCCGTCGGCACAAACGATTTAGCAGCAGCAGCCTGCCCTCCCTGCTCCCGAGTAAGCGGCTTGCCAAATACTGCCTCCCCCAGTTTTTTCCCCGGCGGCGGGGCCCCTTTTCCATAACCAAACCCAGCCATGATTCTTGCGCCTGCCGCCCCCAAAAACCCCCCCGTCTGTTTTTTGACAAAATCTCTACTCCCTCCCGCCCCGCCACTCCCTTGCCGGCGAGCCGCGCCGGCACTGTCACCGGTGCTGCTACACCCTTCGCTATTCCTTTCGTCCCTCCATACGCCATCCCCCGCACGCGCCGGCCTGCCCCCGTGGCTAGAGCAATGGCCGTCGCCGAGCCTAAAATCCCTGCGTATCGGCCTGCCATCGCTGCTGCCACCATTACCGCGGAGAACACCACTGCCCCTAGAATTTCCTTATAGGCTGCTTGATTAGCCTTGGTAACATCAAAAAACCCGCCTACATTAATGTATTTATTGACGCTTAGTGCCGCCATAAGTATAAACAACACCACCGGTC
>CAYSWF010000084.1:0-4106 GCA_964434765.1 uncultured Candidatus Saccharibacteria bacterium | reverse complement strand
TGGTGTATTATCACCCAATATTCCAGGTGCCTGCCCCGCGAAGCCCGCAGGGCGAAGTGGGGTTGAGGAGGCCGCCGCGACAGCAAGTCCCGAGGCACTTAAACTGTTTGTCTGGCAAGGAGGCTCCCGCGGCGGCGCCGAACGCGTCACCCTGTCCGCCGCTCAACACTTCGCCAAGCAAGGACTCGACATCACTCTGGGAATCTATAAAAAAGATCCCCGCATCCGCTTAAAGCAAATTGCCTTTCCTGAATATAAATTTATCCCCCCCTCGTTCCGCCCCCTGGCCGTCTCGTTCATCTTCCGCTTCCGCTACGCCAAAAACTTTTCTGCCGTGTACGCCCACACTCTGGGCGCCTGGAAAACTCAACATAACAAACTGTTCATCCACGACGCCGCCGACCTTGACACCAAACTCTCCCAAATCAAGCCGCTCCTGCGCAAACTCGTTTATAAAATATGGCGTTTTCTGTATCTTAACCTGTCCCTCAAAACAGCCACAGCGCTCTTTGCCACCCCTGAATTCTCCGCTTACTTAATTCGGCGCGGCCTACCCCCGCAACGTATTACACTCACTGGATCATTTTACGATGACCACGTCTTCCGCTATGTCAAGCGCTTACTTCCCCTTAACCCCGTCCAAATAATTTTTGTCGGCAACCACCGCGACCCAACCAAGAATTTCCGCTTAGTGAAGAAGCTATTCTACAGAAACAATGACTTTACCATTGTCATCGCCAGCAACCACGAGCCTTTCCACGAAGACAATTTCCACTATCTAGGCTGGCTTAATCCCCAACAACTGCAACACGTCCTCACCCAAGCTCACATTCTTTTTATGCCATCTAAATCCGAAGGCTTCTCTATTGCTCTCCTGGAAGCTTTAGCTACCGGTCTTCCTTGTCTGGTCAACCAAGCCGCCCTACCCTCCCAGCTTAAAAACATCCGCAACCTAATATCTTACCAGTCAGAAAACGAGATCATCCCTGAAATCAACCACATTATGAAAAACTATTCTTCCTACAACGTTTTCGACAATTACCTTAAACAATTTGCCCAGTCGAATATTCTAGGCAGGGAATATGACGTTATAAGCCAAGTCTTAACTAAACAACCCTCAATCAAATAAAATTCTTATCTATCTACATGTCGACATGTTGATAGGTAACAAAAACAAGAAATGCCAGGTAATCAAGCAGCACACCCTGCTTAAATCTTTTTGACCACGAAAAATAAATCCGCTGTCAGCCACTTAAATGGCACCACTGACTCTAGCCTTAAGAGATAAAAAATCCTTGCCGCTACGCCAAATAATGATAACAAATGTAAATTAATTTTTCTTACCGTCACTACTTGCCACTCATAGCTGGCAAAAAGTTTCTTAATTCTTGACTCCGTAAATACTTGACCATGGCCATAACGATGAAACTTAACACCGCACTCCGGACAAGTTACCATTGACTTTAACAAATCTTCATTATTTAGAGTGGTAAAGATTCCATAACCGTTTTTCCGTAAAACTCTGCCGACCTCGCCCAGGCATTTGCCTAAGTCTCCGTCGCTTAAATGTTCAATGACATCCGTACAAAATAGAGTGTCGAACGAGTCGTCGGCATACTGCAGTCTGGTACAGTCGCCTACCGCTACCTCACGATTTTTGGGCACTAAGTCCACGGCTAAGACTTTTTTATCCCTAAACAATCTACGCAAATGGTTCGCTAATGCTCCATCACCGGCACCGATATCAAGAACATCATTCCCGACATACCTGCCAGCCAGCGCTATTACCACTTTGGCCACCACATCCCCTTTAAATGACTCTTCATGCCCCCGCCAGAAGGTCAACTGTTCAATTTTATTAAACTGCTTCATATTCAGGCCCGCCGCCGCCAGCCGCCCCAGTAGTAAAACAGCGATTTAGGCAACAAGTTCATCACAAATTCTTTCCCGTAAACAGGCCCATTAGCATAAAAGCCCGGATATTTATCCCGATATTTGTAAGCAATCTGCAAAAACGCTAAAAACTGCCTCATGTTTTTCTGGCTGGTCACTCCCCGAAAGTTCACCCTCTGCTTTATATACACGTTCGGCAAATTAGCCAGTTCATACTGCGTGCCAATCCGCAGCCATAGTTCAAAGTCTTGCGCGTAGCGACACCGCTCATCGTACAACCCTACCCGATCCAAGGCTCTGTGCCGCACCAACACACCGGAGTGCGGAAACTGATTACGCCGCAACATTTGCCGCCTAATCGCCTTATCACCACTCTCATACCGCAACCTATATAACTCTCTCCCCTTATCGTCTATTACCACATTCTGCGTCCCGCACACACCCACTCCCTCTCTTCCTCGCATAAAAGACATCTGCCTCTCCAGTTTATCGTTATCCGCCCACACATCATCATCGTCAATCCGTGCCATATACTCGCCACGGCATAGTTTAATCGCCCGGTTCAACGACTTCGTTAAGCCCAACCGTGCTTCATTATAAACCAACCTGATTCTCTGGTCTTCAAAACTAGTAACAATATCCGCCACATTATCAGTCGACGCATCGTCTACAATTATAAACTCAAAATTTCGGTATGTTTGCCCCAATACGCTATCTATAGCTTCTCTTATAAATCGCGACCCGTTATGAGTCGCCATCACTACTGAAACTAAAGATTCTTCTTGTACCATTCAATTGACTGCTTGAGCCCCAACCGAAATGACACCCTGGGGGTGTAACCAAGGTCCCGTTTGGCCTTGCCTATATCAGCATAAGTCTTAAACACATCGCCGGCCCGCTTACCAGTGCGCTTCGGCTTCACCTTAACGCCCAGCAATCTTTGCAATTCTCTAAACAGCTCATTGATAGAAATATTTTCGCCGTTGCCAATATTATAGGCCCCACCCAGTTCAACCTTTTTGCCCCTGGCCGCTAAAATATTTGCCTCGACAACATTACCCACATAAGTAAAGTCTCTGCTTTGCCTGCCATGCCAGTGGATATCAGGCGCCTTGCCCACCATCAGCTGCTTAACAAATACCGGTATCACCGCCGAGTATTTTGACTCCGGGCTCTGATAGGGCCCAAAAACATTAAAGTAGCGCAGTGACACGGTCGGCAGGCCATACAACTCATTAAATATCCGGCAATAATGCTCTCCGGCCAATTTACTCAAAGCGTATGGCGAAGCCGGCCGGGGAGTGAGAGCCTCTACCTGCCGTGGTTCCTTAATATCTCCGTAAACTGACGAAGAAGAAGCATACACCACCCGCGCAGCACCACTGTCCCGCGCCGCCAATAAAACATTCAATGTCCCGGTAATATTGTTATCATTGGTTGCCCTAGGATCATCCACCGAACGTTCCACTGCTCGCAGGGCTGCCTGATGCAGTACATAATCAACGCCCCGCAACGCCCGCGCCACCGTCGATAAGTCCCTGACATCCCCCCTGATGAAACTAATGCGTTTCTTAATATCAGTCAGATTTTTAAGACTGCCCGTCGACAAGTTATCCAGCACCACTACCTCCTGCCGCCGGCGCACCAACTCCCGGGCAATATTACAGCCGATGAATCCTGCCCCCCCGGTAATTAGATACTTTGCCATAGGTATGTGAGTATACTAACGTTACAAAGATACGCAAGCCAAGACAACCATGACTATCTTCATCCCCTACCACACTGCCGCCCCTAGCGGCCCTTCCGTATTTGTCGCCGCCCTATCCAAACATTTGAAAAGCCGAGGACACCAGGTTATACATCGCTCTTCTTCTTCCTTCGACATATTACTAGTCATTGCCGAGTGCTCTCTCTTCCTTGCCTTTTTTGCCAAGCTGCGAGGCAAACGCATCGTCCAGCGCCTCGACGGCGTATATCACCCGGGTCTACCCGGAGCCACAAAATACACATATCCCCTCAAAAACTTGCGGATGCGAATAATCCACAACTTCCTAGCCGACCACGTTATCTACCAAAGCCAATTTGCCAAACTCTCCTGCCAAACCATGTTGGGTAAAAGAGAAAAAAACACTTCTATCATATATAACGGCTCGGCAATTACTAAAAAGCGGCGGCTGCACTCTTCGAGCGAGGCTGAGGCGGCGAGCGGGCAT
>CAYSWF010000083.1:0-4121 GCA_964434765.1 uncultured Candidatus Saccharibacteria bacterium | reverse complement strand
GCCCCTTGGGGCCATCTTGCTTGGCGTCGGCATGGCCACCGCCGTCGGGCTCATGTTCGGGCTCTACCCAGCCCGCCAAGCAGCCACAAAAGATCCTGTTGAGGCCCTGCGCTATGAATAACTACGCCCATATGTCAAGTCTTGACCAGGTTAGCAAAGTGACTTATCGTGGGAGGTCTGAAGATCTATGATCTGGCTCAACATTGTCCTCATCGTTATCGGTACTAGCTTAACCGCCGCCGTCCTGGTACAGAGCCGCTCCGCCGGCATGTCCGGCGCTTTTGGCGGCGGAGCTGAAGGCTTCCATATTCGCCGCGGCAGCGAAAAGACTGTCTTCCGATTAACCGTAGTCTTGGCCATTCTATTTATACTCACCGCCCTGGCCCACCTCTTCGTCTAATGGCTAACCAGCTTCCACTCCTGATCGCCCTCGCGATTATGTTACTCGGAGGCTGGTTTCTTTTAGGCCGCGCCGACACCCAGGCTCGTGATACTATTCGCAAACACCACTTAGAAGACCTTGAACAGGCGCTTTATTTCGCCCGTAACCTACACGGCACCTACCCGCCCTACGACCAACCAAGCTGGTGCGGCACTCTCTCCTCCCCCGGCAATGAAGAAGTACTGGCCCAAGTAGAACAAGCCTTGCGCACCCAAAACGAAAAATATGCTAATCTCGCCAAACCCTTTCCGAAAGATCCGCTGGCGGACCTGTCGTCCCCCGATTACTTCTACTGGAAACGCAACCCAGCCACCTTTGAGCTCTACTCTGTTCTCGAGACAGACCCCACCGCCGAGCGCGGGACAGCCGGCTGTGGTCAGAATCCAATATATTACGATTACGGTCTCACTTCACTATGGAGAAAAGATCGCTAAAAAACCTCCGCCTGCCCCCCCGCCTACTCGACTGGGTTACCACGTTCTACAACACTATGACCACCCTGGAACGATTGGCCCTGGGTATTCTGGTAATCCTTCTAATCACCTCGGGTGCCTTAAGTACCGTCAATTACATCAGCAGCCATACCCAACTTATCCCCCAAGCCGGCGGCAGCTACCGCGAAGCCACCATTGGCCAGCCTCGCAATATCAACCCTATATTGGCCAGTGCCAATGAACTCGATATGGACATCGCCCGCCTCGTCTACTCTGGCCTCTTCCGCTTTAACAACAACCTCGAACTTGTTAATGACTTGGCCGCCAACGTTGAAACGGCCGAAGATCAAATGAGCTACACCATTCGCTTGCGCGATGATGTCACCTGGCATGACGGCGAGGCCTTCACCGCCGACGACGTTGTTTTTACTATCCGCAGCATCCAAACACCAGATTACGGTTCGCCTTTGGCCGCCACCTTTCAAGGTGTTGATATTGAAAAGGTTGACGACCACACCATTCGTTTCCGCCTACCCCAGCCCTATGCACCCTTCCTATCTAGTCTCACCGTCGGCATTGCCCCCGAGCACGTCTGGTCAACCATAGAACCACAAAACGCCCCCCTCGCCGAGCAGGCCCTTAAACCGATTGGCACTGGCCCCTTCAAGTTTTCCGAAATAGCTACCCGCCGCAAAACAGGCGACATAACCAGCCTTAAACTCGTCCGCAACGAAGAATACTATGGCCCAAAGCCCTATCTCGACCAGGTCACCTTCACTTTTTACAGCTCCCTCGAAGAATCCGCCCAAGCTCTCCTCACTGGTAAGGCAGACGGTATCGGCTTTCTGTCTCTCCCCCTACTCGATGATATGCGCAGTCGCAACGTCACCATCCACCGCCTGCTCTTGCCCCAGTATTTTGCTGTTTTCTTCAACCAGCAGCGCAACCAAGCGCTGTCTGAAGCAGGAGTCCGATCAGCCCTAGCGCTAGCCACCGACCGTTCCCAGATTGTCACCGAGGCCCTGCGCTCCCAAGGTGAGGTCCTTCATCTACCCATTCCAGCCGGTACCCTTTCGTACGACGGCGATTTTCCCGCCCCAGCGGTCGACCTGGAAGCCGCCGCGCAAAATCTCAATGAAAGCGGCTGGGTAGTTGGAGACGACGGTATCAGACACAAAGACAATCAGAGACTACGTATCAAAATCACAACTACTGACTGGCCAGAATATATTAGAACCGCTGAAATCCTGCAGCAGCAATGGCGCCAGATTGGCGTCGAGGTTGAACTGGAACACCTAGGCGCCGGCACTATCCAACAAACAGTTATCCAACCCCGCCAGTACGAGGCCCTGCTCTTCGGTGAAATTCTTCCCGCCCAGCCCGACCCCTACGCCTTCTGGCACTCCACTCAAACCAGAAGCCCCGGTCTTAATCTAGCCCTGTTCAAAAATCAGGAAGTCGACAAGCTGTTAGAAGAAGCCCGCAAAACAACCGATAGCAGTGTGCGGCAGGAGAAGTACCAGGAGTTTCAAAACAAGATACTCGAGCTAGCCCCCGCCATTATTCTCTACCAACCCTACTACCTCTTCGCCACGACTGATGATATCCGCGGCGTTGATGCTAAACAGGCCGCCCTGCCCGCCGGCCGCTTCAATAACATAGAACAGTGGCACGTCAACGTAAAAAGAGTCTGGAAAGACAACTAGCCAGGTGATAAGTTACCCCTATGGACATGCGCGACGTTATCTTGAACCAGCCCGAACAAATCATTCACTCGCTTGAAGTCAACAAAAACATCAAAGTTACCGGTGACTTTGATAGTATCATCCTGTGCGGCATGGGTGGGTCCGGCCATCCCGGCGACTTGCTCAATGCCTTAAGTTTGCCCTCCCTGCCTCTCTATGTTCACCGCGACTACAACTTGCCCACCGACTACCTCGCTCACCTGGGCCTTGCTAAGCCGCTGATCATTATCAGTTCCTACTCCGGCAATACCGAAGAACCACTCACTGCTTATCAGGCAGCTAAAAGAGTCGGCCTTCCCTTGTTGGCCAGCGCCTCCGGCGGCACCTTGCTTAAGTGGGCCAAGCGCGACAACGTGCCTTTTTGCCTGATCGACTTCCCTAGCATGCAGCCCCGCCATACTCTGTTCGCCGCCTTCACCGGCATTGCCACTGCCCTCGCCAACAGCGGCCTCGCCGAGGACATAACCTCCAACCTGAAGCACGTTGCCGATATGTTAGCCAACATCATCCCGAGTCTGGAAAAACCCGCCCAAGAACTGGCTAAAAAACTAAAAGGTAAAACCCCCCTCTTTTATTCTTCCGACACCCTCGGCTTCGCCGCCAAAAACTTCAAAATCCAAACGAACGAGAATGCCAAAACTCCTGCTTTTTGGAACACTTTCCCCGAGCTTAACCATAACGAGCTAGCCAGCTTTAGCCACCCCCCGGGAGAATTCCACGCGCTCATTATTCGCGACCAAGGTGACCACCCTAGAATTAAAGCCCGCATGAGTGTTACCGCCGCGCTTTACGAAAAATGGGGAGTACCTGTCAGCACCTTTGATGTCCAGGGCAACACCCTGCTGGAAAAAATATTCTCCACTGTTATCTTCGGCCTGTGGACCTCCTACTATTTAGCCCTCGAGTACGGCATCGACCCTGTCCCCATCACCGGCGTCGAAGACTTCAAAACCCGCCTCAAAGAAACAGCCGGCGACGCCTGAACACAAGTTATCTGCCCGACAGTCTCAAATGTGCTGGACGAGTACCCCGACTGGCCTTTTTCTTAAATAATTAGTACGTTCAACTTCGCACCTTTCCCAACCCAATAACCCTCTGCTCTAGGAGACCTATCATGGTCAGAACACTGTGCTTTCTTGCCTCTTTCTTGCCCGCCTGCGCCCTGGCCGCCCCCGGCGACCTACTACTCACCATTCCCAATCCCGACGGGCCCAACCAAATCGGCTCCGCCCTGTTCGGTGCCGCTCTGGCTTCCAGGGAAGACTTGCTCTTGGTCGGCACCCCCGGCGACTACCTCGGCCTCAACCCCGGCTCGGTTCACCTTTTCAATGTTGCTACCGGCGATCACCTGCTCACTATCAACAACCCTAATCCCGGCCCCGCCGGTCCCGCCCGTTTCGGCGCCGCCGTGGCCTTCCACGACCGTGACATCATCATCGGTGCCCCCGCCGGCGGACTCGGCTCCAGCGCCGGGCCCACCTACTTATTCGACGGCCAAAG
>CAYSWF010000082.1:0-4362 GCA_964434765.1 uncultured Candidatus Saccharibacteria bacterium | reverse complement strand
CCAACCGCACTTACTTGTTCTATCGCCAGCCGCGGGTGGCGCGGCGGGGAGGCTCACCCCGAGGAGCATTAAGCGCTTTAGCGCGACTGCGGCCGCAGGGGTGAGAGGGTACCCGCCGCGACAGGACCCGCGGGAGAGGAAGTAATCAGGCGTGGCTAGTATCATCTACAGCAATGTTCTTCCGGCGAACGCCGCTGACAATGTCCGGGCGTCCGCGAACTCAATGTCCCCCCCTGTCGGTAAACCTCGTCCCAGCCGCGTTATCTTAAGGTTTTCTTGCCCGTCTAAAATTTGCACCAGATGACGCGCCGTAGCCTCTCCCTCCATCGTGGGATTCAAGGCTATGATAAGCTCCTGAACCTTCTCCTGTTTGATGCGGGCAGCTAACTCCGCTATCGTCAACTGCTCCGCATCAATACCCTCCAACGGCGACAATACGCCGCCCAGTACATGGTACAAGCCGCGATAAGAATCAGTCCGCTCAATCGCTTCCACGTCTAACGGGCTCTCCACCACGCACACCGTAGACCGCAGCCTGGTTTCATCGCGGCACACTTGGCATATCTCCTGCTCCGCCAAGTTATAACACCGCTGACAGATACGCACATTAGCGTGCAGGTTCTTGAGCCGATCTCCCATTCGTCCCACCACCGATCTCGGTTGTTTGAGTAAATATATGGCCAGACGCTTGGCTGTTTTAGGTCCAATGCCCGGCAGTCGCACCAGCTCTTCCGCCAACTCGCGTACTGCTTTCGGCAGAATCGATCGCATACCTTTTAAGTAACCGCCACTTCTTCAAACTCCTCTTTGGCATTATTGGGCGGCACCTCCCCTTCCTCATACGTATCGTCTGGCGGTAGGCATGTTACATACCTAGCGTGGAAACGTAGCGGTATTTCGCCTGTTGGTCCATTGCGATGTTTTTCAATAAGTAAAGACACGTCGTGCACATCCGTTCTGGCTGCTGGCTCGTCGTCGCCCGTGTTCACCCTATGAATAAACATCACAATGTCACTATCTTGTTCTATCGATCCCGACTCGCGCAAATCAGACAGCCTCGGCCGCTGACCGGCTCGCATCTCAATCGCCCGCGACAGCTGTGACAGCGCAATAATTGGAATGTTTAATTCAATGGCCAACTTCTTAAGACTGCGCGAAATGTCAGAAACCTCTTGTACGCGGTTATCCGAATACCGGTTTGATTCCATCAGCTGCAAATAATCAATAATTAAAAGATCCAAACCGTGCTCGGCCTGCAAGCGCCGCGCCATAGTGCGCATGCCCATCACGTTGTTGGAAGCCTGATCGTCAATGTACAGCGGTGCTTCTGACAGTTCGCCCATGGCGTGGCCAAGACGGGCAAAGTCGTCAAACTCTCCTCCCGTCTGGAGCTTTCCTGTGCGCATACGCCACAAATCGACGTGCGCGTGGGCCGCCAGCAGTCGATCGACTAACTGTTCCTTTGACATTTCCAAACTAAATACCCCCACCGACACTCCGGCTAAAGCCGCGTGGCGCGCAAAATCCAAAGCCAAGGTAGTTTTTCCCATTGAGGGGCGGGCCGCCAACACTATCAAATCAGAGTTTTGCCAACCGGCCAACTGACGATCTAACGCTGGGAAACCAGTTGTTATTCCTCTCAGCTCCTGGGCGCCTTTCTGCAGTTTGTCGATGCGATCAAAAGCCTCCTCCAGCGCTTCCGAAACTTTAGTGAAGTGCTGATAGCGATATTCGCGCGAAACGGCGAACAGCAGTCGCTCCGCTTCATCCAAAGTTGTCTCAATACCAGAGGCCTCCTCGAATCCCAACCCACTAATAGTCGCTGCCGCCGTGATTAGACGGCGTAGCGTGGCGCATTTCTGGACAATACGCGCATAATGCACCACATTTCCTGACGTTGGCACCACGGTAGCTAAATGAGTAACCATCGCTTCCGACCCCACCGCAGCCAGCTGCTTTTTTTCTTTGAGGCGGTTAGTCAGTGAGACCACATCAACGGGCTGGGCTTGTTCGTACAACTCAACGCTGGCTTGGTAGATTTGTTTGTGCGAGCCCTTATAAAAATCATCCGCCGTCAAAAAGTCAGCTATTCTCATCATGGCATCCTTGTCTATTAAAATGCTGCCCAACACTGCCTCCTCCGCCTCGTAGCTGTGCGGTGGGATCCTTGGGCCCAGCGGCGTGACTTCATCCTGGGACATACAACAAATCCAGTATACCCCCGCCCCCACCTGTCTGCACGTGGAAAAGCTGTGTATATCAGCTATAAGCCAATAACTTACAGCTTGATCACTCTTGGTGGGCCCGCCGTGTCTTCAATTTTGTATCCTTGCTTCTCGATCTCTTCTCGCAGCCGATCGGCCTCATTAAATTCTCCGTCTTCCCTGGCCTTCTCCCGCCTGTCAACCAGTGTCTGTATCTCTTCCGGTATCGTCTCTGCTGCCAGATCACGCCGCAGCGGCTCTATTACACCCAGCACCCTGTCCATGGCCTTAAGAGTTGCCCACCCCTTCTGCTCCTGCTTTCTATTTATTTCTCGCACGTAGTCCCAGAACACTGCCCAAGCCTTGGGTGTGTTAAGGTCATCGGCTAACGCTTCGCCGAAACGACCAATGACCCCTCTGTTCTCCCCCTTACCAAGGAGGGGGTCAAGTCTCCGCACCAGCTGCTTAATCGTCTCTAAATTATTCTGTGCCTCGCCCAGTGCCTCCCAAGAGAAATCTATCTTCGACCGGTAATGACTACCAAATACCAGCCACCGAAAGGTAAGAGGGGAGTACCCCTTCTCCTTAAGAGTATCTAACGTAATCTGCCCCCCCTCTCGCTTAGCCAGCTTCTTACCCTGCCACTGCAGATGACGATTATGCATCCAAAAACGCACGAATTGCTGTGGTTTACCCTGAGCCTGTTTACCCTGAACCTGTTTACCTCGAGCTAAGTCGAGAGGTTGAATGGGTTGAAGGGCCCCCTCCGATTGCGCAATCTCATTTTCATGGTGGGGAAAACGATTATCTTCCCCGCCGGTGTGAATATCTATATCAGCGCCTAAATATTCCAAACTCATGGCCGAACATTCAATGTGCCAGCCCGGATACCCCACCCCCCAGGGCGATGCCCACTTTTGCCCGTGTTTGTCATCCCGCACCCACAGAGCAAAATCAGCCGGATGTTTTTTCTCTTCCCGCACCTCAACGCGCCTGCCCGTTTCCAAATCCTCCAATTTGTTGCCGGATAGCTTCCCGTAGTCCGGCCACGACCGCACGTCAAAATATACTCCGCTTGGCGTCTCATACGCGTGCCCCGCCTTAATTAACTGACTAATCAATTTTTGCATCTGCGGAATATGCTGGCTGGCTCGCGGATAAACGTGGGCCGGTTTAATATTTAATTTCTTCAAATCATCAAAAAATAGCCTCGTTTGCTCCACCGCCACCTCCTGCGGCGACAGCTGCCGTGCCCTGGCCTCTTTTTCCACCTTGTCTTCCCCTTGATCTATGTCGTCCTCCGTCAAGTGACCGACATCTGTTATGTTCATAACTTCTTTCACTTTATATCCAAAAAACTCTAATGCCCGGCGCAAAAAATCGGCAAATAAATATCGCCGCATATTACCAATATGCTGACGCTTATAAACCGTTGGCCCACAGTTATAAATCCGCACCTCGCCCGCCTGCTGCGGCTCAAAAACTTCTATCCGCTTAGTCAGAGAATTATAAAATCGCAGTTTTTCCATAAGTCTAGTTGGGGATAACTTAACTCTGCCCTAATGATACACTAACGCTGCCAGTTTCAGATTCTGTACCCTCCCAATTAGAAAGGATAGCCGTGAGTGTTTATCCAATCAAGGTCGGACTAGATTTTGACGGAGTTCTAGTATGGTACGACATCAATCTCTTTTTCGACTACTGTCAAACGCGTCTTGGCTGGCCTGTAGACCGCGCGCGTTTCGCTCGCACCCATAACATAAATGAAGCCGTTGGAGGAAAAACCGTGCCTGAAGTAACCCGCGCCTTCACGAAATTCCTCCTTGGCCACAAGGATGTGCAGCATTATGTGCCGGGGGCGTATCAAGTGCTGCGACAATTAGTGCTGTCGTGCTCATTGCACCTCTTTACTGCCCGAGCAGCCGAGCTGCGCGCCGTCACCTTGTGTGCTTTAAGCAAGCATTACCCCGGTATCAATTTCACTACTATCGCCTGGGGGGCAGCGCTAACCAAAG
This sequence comes from uncultured Candidatus Saccharibacteria bacterium, assembly GCA_964434765.1. Lineage (GTDB taxonomy): Bacteria > Patescibacteriota > Andersenbacteria > UBA10190 > UBA10190 > CAYSWF01. The sequence goes on along the minus strand of CAYSWF010000082.1, from coordinate 143 downwards.
CAGACGTGGTTTCTCGACAGAAAATCCGTGTCTACGTAGAGGATTCCACCCGAGAAATCGAGCTCATGCTGGAGGCCGGTGTAAACACTACCATCATCCAGTTTCCGGCATTTACAGGTTGCCCCCAACATAACTTTCATGAC
>CAYSWF010000081.1:4186-4529 GCA_964434765.1 uncultured Candidatus Saccharibacteria bacterium | reverse complement strand
GTTTATTCCGAAACATATGGCGTGACCTCGCGCTTCCTGCGCTATCAAGTTAAGCAACTCTTGCCGCTCCTGCGCTCCGTCCCCGAGTACCTGCCTGACGCCATTCGCCAGCGCCACCAGCTCCTGGGCATACATCAAGCCATTCAGGCTGCGCATTTCCCCGGCAGCAGCCAGGAACTTGCCGCCGCGAAGTTGCGTCTGCGCTTTGATGAACTCTTTTTTCTCCAACTAGCCGCCCTCGTTCGCCGCCGGAACTATCAGCAGCAAGTTGCCCTGCCTATTCCTACCAACAGCGCCCTGACCAAAAAATTCATTGCCCGACTGCCGTTTACCTTAACGGGTG
>CAYSWF010000081.1:2324-4176 GCA_964434765.1 uncultured Candidatus Saccharibacteria bacterium | reverse complement strand
CTGGTGGCCATTTTAGACGCGGACATGTCCGGCTTTTTGCGCACTGAAACTTCGCTGATTCAGACCATGGGCCGCGCCGCCCGTCATCTTGAAGGCAAAGTTATTTTATATGGCGATAGAATCACGCGGGCCATGCGCTACGCCATCAATGAAACCAGACGCCGCCGCCGCTATCAGCAGCAAGTCGCCCTGCCTATTCCTACCCCCAGCGCCCTGACCAAAAAATTCTTCGCCCGTCTACCGTTTACTTTAACGGGCGCCCAACGCGCTGCTATGAAAGAAATTGCCGCAGACCTAAATAAAGCCGTACCCATGAACCGCCTGCTCCAAGGAGATGTCGGCTCCGGCAAAAGTGTGGTTGCTCTCTACGCTGCTCACCTAACGCTCGAGGCCGGCTCAACCGTTTTGTACTTGGCGCCCACCGAAATTTTGGCTCGTCAGCAAGCGGCCGCATTTAGCCAGACCCTCGGCCAGCGCCAAGTGGCCCTTCTTATTGGCGCTTTAACCAAGAAAGCTAAGCAAACTATAAAACAGCGTCTGCAGAGCAAACAACCCCTTTGCGTAGTCGGCACCCACGCCTTATTGCAGGAGGATATTGTGGTACCCAACTGCGCCCTGGCCATCATCGACGAGCAACACCGCTTCGGCGTGGCTCAACGCTTTGCCTTGCAGAAGGCAGCCACCGACCACACGCCCCATCTGCTCTCCATGACCGCCACACCTATCCCGCGCACCCTCAACTTAACTGTTTATGGTGATCTCGATATATCCGTGCTTGATGAACTACCGCCTGGTCGCCAGCCTATCAAAACACAAATAGTATCACCCCGCGAACGAGATCAAACCGCGCTGCGCATATTGGAAGAATTACATCAAGGCCGGCAAGCCTACGTCATTGCTCCCTTAATAGACGAATCAGAGAAACTCGCAGTAAGATCCGCCAAACAAACAGCCGACGAAATGCAAAAACTATTCCCCGACATTGCCGTCGGGTTGCTACACGGTCAAATGTCATCTGACGCTAAAGAAGCCGGCCTTCGTAATTTTAGCGCCGGCGCCCTGCAGCTGCTCGTTGCCACCGCCGTTGTTGAAGTGGGCATAGATGTGCCTAACGCCACTATAATGATGATTGAAGGCGCCGAACGTTTTGGCCTAGCGCAACTTCATCAGTTTCGTGGCCGCGTGGGGAGGGGTAAGTCACAGTCCCATTGTTATCTTTTCCCCAGTAGCGAGGCCGGTATCAAAAATCCTCGTCTCCAAACCCTAGCCAAGACTACTGACGGCTTTATTATTGCCGAAGAAGATTTAAAACTTCGCGGCCCGGGCGAAATGTATGGCATAGCCCAGTCCGGCTTCGGCAACCTCCAAGTAGCCTCACTTCTTGACTATCCCACTATTAAGAAAGCCCGTCAGTCAGCCGAGGTCCTACTTAAGCAAGACCCTGAACTTAAAAAATATCCTAACGCATTTTGAGTAGTAGCCAGCCTAATCATTGGTCATTGGGAATTGGTCATTGGTCATTTCCACATAGTATCGCCATGGCAGCATAGCGTCTTCTCCCGCGTATCCAACCCCCACCCGCGGCGCTCTCTTGATATCGTATCTGTCCACGACTAGACCATCGTCGGCTACGAATAATTTTTCACTCACCGCGAGATCCTCGCGATTCTGTGATCTCGTGATGTGTAAGGCTCGCGTTAATTTCCCCGGACCATTAGTCGCGGTTAAAATATTTTTTCCTGGTTTAAGAGCTCGTATTAAAACAGCCGCCGGAAAGTTTGTCCGTTCCGTAACAATATTTAAACAGTTGTACATACCGTAAATAATATATACGTAAGCGTGGCCTGCTTCA
>CAYSWF010000081.1:0-2314 GCA_964434765.1 uncultured Candidatus Saccharibacteria bacterium | reverse complement strand
GCCGCGTGGCAGGCCTTATCGTTTTCACCCCTGTAACTTTCCACCTCAACAATTCTGCCCGTAATAGTTTTGCCCCGCCAGCAACGTACCAGTAGTTTACCCAGCAGCTCTTGTGCTACCCTGTGGGTGTCGCGGGCAAAAAAAGCTCGGCCCATTCTATGATACATACTCCTATTTTAGAGACGATCTGGCTTCTTGCACCAGCGGCCTTAGCCAACATGGCGCCCGTTTTCGCCGCCCGCTACCATTGGCTGCCGCAATTTAACCTACCCGTTGATTATGGTTTAGAATGGCACGGTCGACGCCTTTTAGGAGACAACAAGACAATCCGAGGCTTCGTTGTTGGAGGCCTTACGGCGGCTCTGGTTGGCAGCTTGCAAAGCTCCGTTATTCAGGGCACCGTCATCGGCCTGGGCGCGCTTCTTTCAGATGCTGCCTTCAGTTTTGTTAAACGTCGCCTTAACATTTCCCCCGGTGCCTCCTGGATACCATTCGATCAAATTGACTTTGTCATTGGCGCTTTAATCGCTGCTTGGTTTTTTGTTCCTCTGACCACCCCTCATATTATTTTTAGCATAATTATTTTTGGCCTCGGTTCATACCTAGTCAGTGCTATCGGTGTAACCCTCGGCATAAAAAAATCTCTCTAAGGCGGGGTTACTGTAGCAACAGTTCCAGATGATATAAAAACCGCTTAACCAGTTTCTCCGTTCGCTCATCCGCTTTCAATAAAGCTACCACTTTATTAAGTTCTTCCGCGCTACTCTCCGACAGACCAATAGACAATGCTAGCTGATAGCGCGTCTCGTCTGTTGGTGCTTGCTTAAAGTAATCCTGCAGAACACTGTGCCAAGTATTAATATGTTGCAAAGAATTCACGTAATGTAACTCCTCGTCATGCATCTTATTAAGCGCCCGCTGGATAAGATTCCAGTCATCAAAGCGGTCATACAGTAGCTCATCTTCTACTAGTTTCAGCGCGTGCGGCACAAAAGGATGCCAGGGCAATGTTTCTTTAATGCTAGCCTCGCGTAAGAATTGATCCCGTGTTGCGTCAATCCAAGCATGCACTCGCATGCCCGTTTCGAAATCTCCCGCTCCCACTAGTGTCTCCAATGACACATTGTCAATATGCGTGCGTTGTCGGCTAACAATACCCAGATGACGTATATCGGGGAAAAGCGTACCAGCCCAAAACTCCGGACTCGTCACCCTGTCATCTAAATAGGTGAGCACGCGCGCTCCATACACTACGTGTGCCACTTCTCCCGCCATACCTTATAGTATACTGAATTTATGACGGGAACGACACATCAAATACATGTCTAAAAAATTTATCGCCCTGGTCACAATCTCTCTCACTCTTATACTAATTTTCGTTGTATTGTTGCCGCCTCTTACCTACCGGCTGGGCGCTCGCGCCATCATTCAACCCGAACCCGGTACAACCATGACAGTGCCCATAACCGGTTATGCCCCTTCTCCCTACCAAACCGACTCCACTCCCTGTATAACGGCGGCCGGCACTCGCGTGTGACCCGGCACCGTGGCCGCCAATTTTTTACCATTTGGTACCCTGCTAAAAATAGACGATGAAGTCTATATAGTTGAGGATCGCGTTAATCCGCGCTACTACCAGACTGTTGACATTTTCTTTTCTTCCACCAGCGCCGCTCTCGAGTTTGGCAGACAACATAAAGAAATTACTATTCTCGGGTATAGTGAGCCAGGCCAAACCTTGCCTACTGGAGAAGAATCCAAACCAGAAACGCCCGAACAAACAGCCGAAGAAACCGCCGACAGCCCGGAAGATCTTACCTTCTTTGATAAACTGTCGGGACGGTTGTATTATTTGCGTCATCTCATAAAAACGGGCCTGCCCGCCGACGTAAACCGCTATGACGTCGATTGCTTCACTGAATAAAACTGTCTTACTCGCCGCTCTTCTCTTCCTGGGCGCCGCCCCGATTCCTGCCATGGCTGGCTCTGCTCTCAATGCAGAAGTCACTATTGACCCCGCCCGGGCAGCCACTGCGCTTAGTCGCCCCTTCACCCTAGTTTATGCCACTCGCCAGTGGATTGCTCCCGCCGGCACCGTCCAAGCTTGGTTTAAAACTCGCTCTCTTGGTGAGCAAACCCTGCTGCAGCTGCGCCCCGGCGCCGTCTATGATTACCTTAACGTCTACGTCTCGCCTAAGATTAATGATCTTGGCGTGGCCAGTCGCTTTAAATACATCGACGGCAACTTACACCTCACCAGCCCTGGCCGTAAGGGCAAAATTGTTGATGGCGAAAAAACCTCTTTAGCTATTAG
>CAYSWF010000080.1:0-4655 GCA_964434765.1 uncultured Candidatus Saccharibacteria bacterium | reverse complement strand
GTTAAGGTAGGAGTTAAAGTAGCCGGAGTAACTGCCATAGTTTTACTGGTGTTGTTTGGCTTGTATTGGGGTGGAAAGAAGTTATTGTTGACTCCGAGCACTGAAGTGAACGATGGTGGAGTAGGAACAACCTCTGTTGAGGTGAGATTAAACTGCCCGGCCGATCAGGTTTACACGGACTTGCAGCTGGCTTTGCAGAATGCTGATACTGCGTGCGAGCTTGACCTTAGTGATAAAAATCTGACAGCTCTGCCGTGGCAAATTGGCACTCTGAAGAACTTGAATGTTCTTAATTTAAACAATAATGATCTTGCTGAACTTACTCCTTATGTTGGTTATTTGGAAAAACTGACAAGGCTTTCCGTGAACAACAATGAATTGACCAGCATACCGCTACAAGTGGGGTATTTCAAACAGGTGAGAAGTCTTGATTTGCGAGGAAACAAACTTGACAACATACCAGAGCAGATTGGCTGGCTGGAAAACATGATAACGTTCGACCTAAGAGATAATAACTTGACATCTTTGCCACAGCGGATGGATAGGCTTGGGAAGCTGGAGCGGCTGGAGTTGGGAGGCAACCCGCTGCCACCGGAGGAGATTGATAGAGTGAAGAGAGTGTTGCCGAACACAGTAGTAAATTACTAAATAATGGAAAATAGTTTGCGCGTGGTGCTTGCGGGAGTAGCAGTGGTAGTTGCTGTTTCGTTACTGATGTTTGGTTTGTATTGGGACGGAAAGAGTTTGCTGCCAGGGAAACAAGGTGGTGCAGACAAGATGTCAGAGTCGGTGGCGTGTGAAAATATGTATAAAGATATTAAGGAAATGGTGGACAACAGAGAGGATGTGTGCGGGCTGGACGTGAGCGGACAGGCTCTTTTGCGCCTGACTAGAGCGATTTCCCTGGCTAAAGGGCTGATGTTGCTGAACGCCAGTAATAGCGGCTTGATAGAATTGCCGGACTGGATAGGAACAATGACAGAGCTTAGACAAATAGACGTGAGTGATAATAAACTTACGACACTGCCAGAGGAGTTGGGTTTTCTAGTTAAGTTACGGGTGTTGGACGTGCGAGGTAATCCATTGCCGCAAGAGGAGATAGAAAAGATAAGGAAACTGCTGCCGCAGGCGGACGTGAAGTTTTAGGGGGAATACCATATAATGGGGGTACTACTCATAGTTATCCTTCATGAAGGAAATTAACCGTCTGGGATTACAAGTGGCTGGCATTACGGCCGTGGTGCTGGCGGTGCTGTTTGGTTTGTACTGGGGAGGACGGGCGCTGTTTTTTAAAGACAAGGAGGCGCCGGGGCCAGGAACCAGCCAAGAAGAACAACTGGCGCAGCAGCAGAAGGACAGCGACGGAGACGGGGTGGCTGACTTATTTGAAACGGTGTATTACAAAACTGATCCCAATAACTTGGACACGGACGGGGACGGAACATCTGATCTGGACGAGATAGTGGCGGGGAGAGACCCGACGATAGCGGGGCCAAATGATGAGAGTAAGCCGGCGACGGGAAGCCAAGTGACGGAAGCAAAAACGTTTACCCAGCGATACCTGGCTAGCTTGCCTGACGATGTAGCCAAGGCGGATATTTTAGACCAGGCTAAGCTGGAAGCATTTGTGGAAGCCAATAAAGGGGCGCTGCTGCCGGCAGTTACGGCTGACATGGTAGTTAAAACAACGGAGGAGGGTAAGAAAGCCATAGCGGCATATTTGGACAGCATATCTTCAGCGCATAACGACTCGCTAAAAGAGATAACCAGCGCGGACATCGAGGCGGCTTTTCGCTTACAGGTTAATTCGCAAAACAAGCAGCCGATGAGCGATTTAGTGACGGCTCTGACCAATAATGTAACCCAGCTTAAAGCGGTGGCGGCACCGGCGGAAGTAGTCGAGACGCACACAAAACTGGTGGCGGCCTCGCAGGCGCTGCGCGACAACGCGGATTTACTGTATCGGGTAGACCAGGATTTTGTGGGAGCATTGATCGCGGCGCAAAATATTGAGGACCTGGGAGCGGTGTTTCAACAGTTGGCGGACGAGGTAAAGGCATTGGAGGGGAAGTATGGGCTGGAATAAAGCACAAAGCACAGACGTGCACAAAGAACAAATAAAACACAAAACACAGACATGCACAAAACACAAATACATGGTTTTGTTTGTTATTTGTGTTTTGGGATTTGTGTCTTTTTACCCGCGAGTAGCACGGGCTGATCCGCACGCGGTTTTTTACACGGCCATCGGGCAGCAGCAGCTGTTTTATAACGTGCTGGCGGCGTTGGATCAGGCGGATTACGTGGAGACGCAGTACGCGCGGGAGCAGCTAGTGGAGAAGCGGGCCAAAGAGGAAGCTACGCCTCCTTTTAGAGATGAGGAGTTTCCGCTGACAGAGGCGACTAAAGTGGGGCAGGAGACAACGTCGATAACGGATCCGGGCATAGCCGATATTTTGACGCGTCTGATAACGCTGGAGGGGTGAGGGAGTTCGGGGCGGAGTCGGGCCGGCGCAACTCCACCAGCGAGCTGCTGCGGACGCTGTGCGACTACGGGCTGGGGTTTAAGGATTGTGAGTTTGACACGAGTTTAAATTCTCCCGCTGAAATAGAAGATTACCGCCGGGGAGCGATAGTTAAAGATCCGCTAGAATGGAATCTGCGGCCGGTAATAGATGGGGTGCTGGCGGCTTTTTCGTCGGGCACGGAGGCTGACCGGCAAGAGCGTTTGAGAAGATATTTAAAGTCCGAAGGGGAGGTTAGGCCAATGGCGTACTCGCCCACTATTGCCAAGTGGCGAGAGGAGATAAATAAAAGTCCGGACGCGTTGCTAAAGACGGAGATGCTGGACAGGATGCTTATTGACGTTGCCAGCGTGTATGTGCCGCCCGATTTCGAGTTTCCCTATGGGAACTTTAAAGTCAGCACCGCGCCTGGCAGTTATGGGGAGACGGTGGTGGACTGCGCTCCAAAGAGCGCATCAGATCCCTCGGAGATAGAGTGCCTGGAAAACACGGCCAGCAATGTTTTGTTCGCACCGATGATGGCACACGAAATCGCGGCGGCGGCGCAGGGTCGCATCGCCGCGCAGCAAGAAATGATGGTGGAGCAGGGTTTGCTGGCGGACGTTGCCCTTAAATCGAGCAAGTATGGTCTGCCCGGAGAGGGTGAAACTCCTACTGGTGATTTAGGAGAGTTGTCGGTAGTGGTAAAGAATCCGGTGGCAGTAAGGGCGGCGGATGTCTATAGTCTGCCAAACGCGCTGGCTATGTTGGACACTAGCCAGCAAGCCAGCGCGCTGGCCGGGCTGGATAAGCCAGGCAGCCAGCAGTTGGTAGAGAGAAGCAGCCAAAGCGGCAGTGTGCAGGGTTTGCAAGCCACGGTGGCAGGGACGGGCCTGAATTTATTTGGCCTTGATCCGCGTTATGACACCGAGAAAGAGCCGACGTCGCCGTCGGCCAATCTGATAGCCGGGCATCTGGAGCAAGGCGCGGTGCACGCTTTGCGGGTATTGACGGCCGGGAAGTTTCGTAAGACGACGGGAGGGGTGCCAAACTGCGGATACACATGTTATTAAAAAGAACAATACTGGTGGCGGGGCTGGCGCCATTATTGATGGCGGGCTTAGTGCCGCCGCGGGTGACTCTAGCGGCGACTCCTCCCCTGCTGGTGCAAGAGACAGAGTCGCAACTGGTGGTGGCCGGCTGCGAGAGAGTAAAGATAGCGGACGACAAGGCCATGCGCGCGGCGGAAGCGCTAGACTGGCAGGCAACCGTAGCATCCGACGCCACGGGTGAGGCACTGCTGTTTTGCCCGCCGTCGGTTACCGGAGAATACAGCGTGACAGGGGGCGACGGACGGGTGGCGGGGCTCACGGCGACGGCGGATGCGGCGGTTGCGCCTTGGATTGGAGCTGCACTCGCTAAGTGGATAGGAAGCACAAATGTAGTTAGCAACGCGGGGCGGTATGTGACCAGCCCTACATTGTCAGTAATTAACGATGTCTTATCTGGACTACTTTATCTTCTCTTCACTCTATTAGCCGAAGTAGCAAAGTGGCTAATATCTATTTTGTCTGCTTTTATAATTCCCCTTCTTACAGTGAGTAGTTTCGTAAATAACGAGTTGGTGCGAAAGGCGTGGCCGGTCGTGCTGGGAATAGCCAATATGGGATTTTTGCTGGCTTTGGTTTTTATCGCTTTGCTGACAGCGCTGCGCCTGGATGTGGGAGGGGGAGTGAGAAGATTGCTGCCGCGCCTTTTGATAGCGGCGCTTTTGGTTAACTTCAGTTTGGTGATAGGCGGGGTGATTCTTGACGCCTCGCGGGTAGCTATGGCGCTGATACCGCCTGTCTTTAATACCAGTTTTACACAAGTGGCGACCGCGGTGCAGGTAAAGGCTAATTTGGCTAGTCTCTTTGATAAAGTGCAAAAAATGGTTTCGAATTTTTTAGCCGCAAAAGACCCCATAGTCCAATACATAAACCCTATCAAGGGATGGGGTGAGGTGGTGGCGGCTATACTTGAGGCAATAGTAGCATGGATTGTGGCGCTGGCGGTGGCGGTAGTAGTGGTTGGACTGCTAATGCGGTATATCATGCTCATTTTGTTGTTAATTGTCTCGCCTATGGCTTATCTTTTTGTGGCTATTCCCGG
>CAYSWF010000079.1:1825-4687 GCA_964434765.1 uncultured Candidatus Saccharibacteria bacterium | reverse complement strand
TTTCAGGAAGGTGAAGACAACGGGATCGTTGACGGCAGTGACGGCTATTTTGGTGAGAAAGTTGTTGGTGCCGGAGATGAGGGCGGTGGTGAGCGCCAGGACAATGGCATATTTTAGTTTGTTACTCATGTTGGTGGATTGGGCATTAAGGAATTTAAGTCGAAGTTGGGGTCGGCCAGCTGCTCGTCTTTACCGGCCACGTTAACGTTCTTTTCGATTAGCTGGGTGAGGGGGCGCAGGAAGTGGGTTTGGTTGATGAGAGCAGCGCCGACCAGTTCGTTCTGGACGATGAATATTTGCGCGTAGACATTTTCGCCTGGTCCAGAGCGGATGACGGTCTGGAATTCCTTTTTAGGGCTGACGTTGCCGATGAAGGTGACGGAGATGTCAAAGCCGTGGGTGGTGTAGTAGGAGACAAAGGTGAATGGCTGCTTGGCACCTGCCATATTGAGCCCGGCGATCCGGCCTTGTTCTTGAGCGTTTACCCAGTTGCCTAAGTGCACTATTTCTTGAAGGATGGGGTCGTCGAAGGCGGTGGCGTCGCCGGCCGACCAAACGTCAGGCAAATTGGTTTTTAGATAGCGGTCGGCCAGAATGGCGCGGTCCGTATTAAGGCCGGATTCTTCCAGCCAGTCAATGTCGCAGGTGGCGCCCAGGCCACACATAATCATGTCGCAGGGAAGAGAGCGGCCGTCTTTTAGCGTGAGGCCGGTAACGTGGCGGTTACCGTCTACTTGTTTAACCGCGGTGTTGGGAACGATATTAATAGCGCTTTTCTTGATAGCCGATTCGACTATCTGGCTGGCTGTTTCGTCCAGGATTGGTTCCCAAAAACGGGATTCACGGATGATTATGGAAACTTGCGCGCCGGATAGCTGAAGCAGGTTGGCCATCTCGAAACTTATGAACCCGCCGCCGATGGTGACGGCTTTCTTAACGGAGGCGACGGCGGCGATGATGGCTTTGCCGTGATCGAGAGTGCGCAGGTAAAATACGCCTTGCTTGTCGGCGCCGGGGACGGTAAGGCGGCGAGGATTTAGCCCGGTAGCCAGGAGTAGTTTCTTGTATTTTATTTCAGTCTGGTCGTCGAGGTGGATGGTTTTGCTGCCGGGGTCAAGCTTGGTGGCCTTTTTGCCGCCGAGGAAGTCTATGTTGTTGTTTTTATACCAAGACTTGTCTTTTAACCAAATTTGCTCGAACGGTATCTTGCCCAAAAAGAAGTTGGGCTTGGACAGCATGAGGCGGGAGTACAGGTAGTGGGGTTCGTCGCTGACGATAGCCAGAGAGCTTTCTTTGTCGTTTTGTCTGATAGCGTTGGCGGCGGTGGTGCCGGCCACGCCTCCCCCGATGATGAGGTACTTAAACTCCATTAGTTTAGCTGCTGGCCGGCTTGGTCGAAGAGGAGAATGGCTTTGGTGGGGCAGGATTGAGCAGCCAGCATGAGGTCTTCGTCGCTGGCAATGTTGGCGTCGACGACGATGGCTTTGTTCTCTCCGTTAATGGCGAAGGTGCCCTTACCTGGAGCAATACAGGACTGGGCGCCGATGCACAAGTCGCGGTCAATAACTATTTTAGCGATGTTAGATCCCTCCTGGCGGCGCGGGTACTCTTTTTGGTTAGGCATGGTCAATGGAGATTAATTGATATAATAGTTTAGGTATAATACGGTATTCTAGCACATGAGAGTTTATTTAGACCACGCGGCTACGACGCCTTGCGACAAGCGAGTGCTGGCGGCGATGCAGCCTTTTCTTGGTGAACATTATGGCAACGCCTCTTCGCAACACTGGCAGGGCGGGGTGGCGCGGGCGGCGGTGGAGGCGGCCAGGAGACAGGTGGCGGCCTTGATTGGGGCTGACCGCGAAGAAATAGTTTTTACGAGTGGCGGCACGGAGGCTAATAACCTAGCTTGGCAGGGAGTGGCGAGGGCGTGGCGGAGCAAGGGAAACCATATCATCACATCGTCCGTAGAGCACCACTCGGTTATGAAGACGGCCGAGTGGCTAGAGAAGGAGGGATGGGAAGTAACCTACTTGCCGGTGGATGAATACGGGTTGGTGAGCCCGAAGGAGGTAGAGAGAGCGATAACGGAAAAAACCGTATTGGTTTCTGTTATGCATGCCAACAATGAGGTGGGCACGATACAACCGATTGAAGAGATTGGCCGGCTGACTCGAGCTAGGAAGATTTACTTTCACACGGATGCAGTGCAGACGGCGGGCACGGTGCCGGTGGATGTGGAGAGACTGGGCGTTGATCTGTTAAGCCTGTCGGCGCACAAGTTTTATGGGCCTAAAGGAGTGGGAGCGCTGTATGTTAAAAAAGGGATATTTTTGCAGCCTTTGTTGCACGGGGGAGATCAGGAAAGCCGGCGACGAGCTGGCACAGAGAATGTGGCGGGCATAGTGGGCTTGGGCGAGGCGGCCAGGTTAGCGCCGCAGTGGCTGAAAGAGAGAGATCGTCTTAAGGCGCTGCGAGATAGATTAATCAAGGGAATTTTATCAGGTGCCAGCGGCATAAAATTGAATGGCCACCCCGTGAGGCGACTGCCGGGTAATGTTAATGTTTCCGTGGAGTATATTGAAGGAGAATCTATGGTGTTGCATCTGGACGCGGCGGGGGTAGCTGCTTCTAGCGGCTCGGCTTGTTCGTCGAGCGATCTTAGGCCTTCGCATGTACTGCTGGCTATGGGTTTGTCTCACAAGCTGGCGCATGGGTCGCTGCGGTTTTCGCTGGGCAAGGACACAACGGAGAGGGAAATAGACAGAGTACTCACAGTATTGCCGGGGGTGATTGGGAGGCTTAGAGCTATTTCACCCCTGGTGGTTAAAGAAAAAGAAGGGGAGCCAGCCGGTGTTTAAT
>CAYSWF010000079.1:0-1801 GCA_964434765.1 uncultured Candidatus Saccharibacteria bacterium | reverse complement strand
AGTCAAAGATCACTTAATGAACCCGCGCAACGTGGGCGAGATGGAGGAGCCGAGCGGAATGGGGCGCATAGGCAATCCGGTTTGCGGGGACATAATGGAGCTGTATATAAAGGTGGAAGACGGAGTGATAGTTGATGCCAAATTTAAAACTTTCGGCTGTGGGGCAGCCATTGCCAGTAGCTCCATGGTGACGGAAATTGTTAAGGGCAAAAGGGTGGAAGAGGCGCTTAAGCTTTCCAGTGACGAGGTGGCGCAGGCTTTAGACGGGTTGCCGGCGGTTAAGATGCACTGCTCGGTGCTGGGGGCGGAGGCGCTACGGAAGGCGGTTGAAGATTATCATAATAAGGTAAAGAAGTGAGGAGTTTCTATAGGGGAGGAGTATGGCTGGTTTTGCTGGCTGGCTGGCTGGCGCTTCCTTCCCCGGCAGCAGCGGTGGAGGAGGGAGTGGTCCATCTGTTTGTACGCGACGACTGTGCTCACTGTCAGGATGCGAAAGAGTTTTTGAATGAGTTAGCTCGAGAACAACAAGTCCAGGCGCGGTATTACGATTTGGCTGAAGAGAGCAATCAACAGTTGTTTGAGCAGGTAACAGATACATATGGGTTGCAGAAGGGGACGCCGATAGCGTTGATAAGGGGGGTGTTGATGTCGGGTTTTGATTCTCCCGAGACCACGGGAGAGCGGTGGCGTGAGCTTTTGGATGGTGAAGGGAAGAACGTTGGCTTTTATGACATAGCGGCTGGCGGGGCCAGAGTGGCTAGTTCCCTGTCGGCGAGCTTGTGCTCGGAGACGGAGCCGTGTTTAGCGCAGGAGCCTTTGGTTGTTAGATTACCGCTGATAGGCACAGTGGTTGATGTGGGCAGTTTTTCGCTGCCGGTGCTGTCAGCAGTTCTGGGGCTGGTTGACGGGTTTAATCCCTGTGCCATGTGGGTGCTGGTGATGTTTTTGTTGTTGCTGGCGCAGGTAGGTTCGAAAAAACGCATGTGGCAGTACGCCGGTCTGTTCATTGTGGCGCAGGGGGTTATGTATTACTTGATTCTGATGGTGTGGCTGCTGGTTTGGGATTTTGTGGCGCTGGACAACATTGTGACACCGCTGATTGGTCTTTTGGCGCTGGGTAGTGGCGGTTACTTTTTGTACAAGTGGTGGACGTTCACACCGGTGTGTGACGTGACGGATGAAGAACAACGTCAGAAAATTGAACAGCGAGCACAAAAGCTGGTGTCACGCCCGCTTACGTTGTTGGTAGCACTGGGTATTATTGGCTTGGCGCTGTCGGTAAACATTTTTGAATTTGCTTGCTCGATTGGTATCCCCCAGGTATTTACTAAGATATTAGATGTTAATCAGCTGGCGTGGTGGGCTCGTCAGGCTTACGTGGGAGTGTACATGCTGGCGTACTTGCTGGACGATGTGGTGGTGTTTGCTTTGGCGCTGTACAGCTTTGACAAGATTGGCTTGACGGGGAAGTACAGTAAATGGACCACGTTGATTGGCGGTGTTTTAATGGTTATCTTGGGACTGCTGATGCTGTTTAGGCCAGAGTGGCTGGTGGTTTAGGAAAAAAGGGATAGGGTTGTGCTATGTTGGTTATATGAAATCAAGAAGAATTATTTTTGCCCTACTGCGTATCAGTTGCCGTAATCCGTGGTTGGTGTGAAAGTTTGGTCGGGTTCATTGTTGTATGTCTGGTTGATTGCTGTCGCCGTATTTGGTTTTGTCTTTTCTCTTTTCACCAGGCAGGATGTCTCCTTGAGCGTGTTTGCTGCCGGCGTGGCGGCAAGCGGTTTTCTGCTGTCCC
>CAYSWF010000078.1:3675-4851 GCA_964434765.1 uncultured Candidatus Saccharibacteria bacterium | reverse complement strand
GGTATTTGGCGTGGCGAATGATGAGGTCACGGCTAAGCAGCGTCGGGCAGCCAAGACACTTAACTTCGGGGTGTTATATGGGATGGGGCCGCAGGCTTTTGCGCGGGCGGCGGGAGTAAGCTTGGAAGAAGCGCGCTCGTTTATCGGGCGGTATCAAGAGGAGTACCGGGGACTGGCTAATTATATTAGCGAGACGCTGGAGACGGCCAGGGAATTGGAGTTTGTGGAAACGTTGTTTGGCCGCAAGCGGTACGTGCCGGAGATTAACGCCCGGGCGCCTATCGTTGCAGCCGCGGCGGCGCGGGCGGCTTTTAATTTTCCCATTCAGGGCAGCGCGGCTGATATTTTGAAAAAGGCGATGATTGCCTTGCACAAGCGATTAGCTAGAGACTTCCCCGAGGCGCTGCTGGTGTTGACGGTGCATGATGAGTTGGTGTGCGAGGTGCCGATGAAGCAGGCGAAAAGGCTGGCGCGGGCCATGAAAGAAGTTATGGAAAACGTGTACACGCTGGATGTGCCGGTGGTGGTGGAAGTGGCGGTGGGTAAGAATTGGCGGGATATGGAAGCGGTGACTAGTAACTAGTAATCAGTAACTAGTAATTAGCAACTACTGGAGAGTAGTTTTTTTGTTGAGTCGGCGGTAGATGAGATAGGCAATAATAATAACGGGCAACCAAATGGGGATAAAGATAATAATCCAGATTAGTTTGGTGCCGAGGCTCTGGAAGGCCTTAATCAGGGAGCGCAGGGCAGCTTTGGCTATAGCGAGGGGGCGCCAGCGTTCGACGGGATCGATAAGGGGTAAGTCTTCTTCGTCGGCGGAGATGGTGACATTGAAGGTGGCCAGCTTGGCCGAGCGCGTGAGGTACTGCATACGGCCCTGGGCTTGTTCGATTTGGCCGCGCACGCGCTCCAGTTGTTGTTGAACGGCCAGCACTTCTTCAACTTTGACGGCTTGCTTCATAATGGCGGCGAACTGCTCTTCACTGGCGCGCAGGTTCTTGAGGCGGGCTTCAGTGTCGACATACTGTTCGGTGACATCTTGGCCGGTGACTTGCTCACTGACAGTTTTAATGCCTAGAGAGCGAACGAGGCTTCTTGTTTCTTCGAAGCGTTCGACAGGGACGCGAAAGCTAACGGTGGCATAGGGGGCGCGTTCCAGATTTGTGACATTGA
>CAYSWF010000078.1:3040-3638 GCA_964434765.1 uncultured Candidatus Saccharibacteria bacterium | reverse complement strand
GCCGCCGGCGGAGGTGGCAAAATTAGTCAGCTGGTCAACGGACGCTTGCACGTTTTCGCTGACTAGGGAAAATTGGGCGTCGCGGATGATGAGGCGGTCTTCTCTGGTTACATCTTCAAAGTCAGCGGTGCCGTCGGGTTGAAGAGGGGGGATGCCGATGGCGCGGCCAGTTGATTTATCTATACCCAGATTCATCGCTGGCGCTGCTTCTTCCGTCAGGGAGCCGGAGTATAAGCTGGCGGACGGGGGCAGGGAGACTTGCTTGGTACCTGTCTGTTTGAACGTGTTATATAGCGCCAGGCCGACGACGATAATGATAGCGGCAATAATTATCTTTTTGGCGGTTTGGTTCATGAGGGGGTCAGGACTTTTTCAGTTTAGCATAGAAATGGTTTTGCTTGAACTGGGCGCGCGTGGGCTTCTCGCTGGTTAGGAAAGGGTTATATGGTTGCTTTTCGCATAACTATAATGTACTTTACTGGAGTTGCGGGCGTGGCTAGCTTATTGGTCTGTTCTTTCCTCTTATTAGAGTGAGGAGTTGATTATGGAGGAGTATTCTCATGTTCTTTACATCGATGGCAGCCCAGATAGTAAGAAA
>CAYSWF010000078.1:0-3030 GCA_964434765.1 uncultured Candidatus Saccharibacteria bacterium | reverse complement strand
AGCCGAGTCGGTATTGGACGGGGCTGGGATCAAGTGCCAGAAGTTCTTTGTCAAGGACCCAGCACAGGAACAACGAACTGTTCCAGAACTACTTGCTCCACAAGGCTCGTTTCCAGGTGCGGACAACATTTGTTGGTATGCGGCAGTTTACGGCGGTGCTAAGTGAGTCCGCGATCCAGCGAGTTGTTGGGTAAACACTACTGCCCGTTGAAAGATCTGCCCGGTGGCAACTTTCGGACGACGGGCTTTTTTGTTGGTTGGTGAAGTCTTGTGGAAAAAATAGACTTGTGCGGGTGGGGCGGGGTTGGTAAGAAGATATGATGTCAAAATTTGCTGGCGTAGCAAATTGGGAAGGGGGTGACGTGGTATGAATGGTAAATATATGATGGCGGGAGCGCTGGTGGTTGGTTTGTTGGTAATGAATGTGGTAGTTGCGGAGGGGGTTTATGCTTCTCGTCTAATAAATGGAGACGGTTGGTCACCGACACCAACACCAAGCGAGGAGCCGTCACCTACTCCCACTCCGGAAGAAGAGAAGCCGAATCCGCCAGGCGATGAGCAGGATTGTGAGAGCAGCACTAACGTGGACGCGTGCGGAGGAGGTTACACCAACGCGCAGCCGGAAACTCCGGAGCCAACGGGGCAGGTAAAGGGGGTGGAAGCAAAGGCGACTCTGACACCGACGCCGGAAATGAGGGCGCTGGAAGTGCTGCCGAAGACAGGGGCTAACGTCTTGTGGCCGCTGGCGCTGGCTGGCAGCGGGTTGGCCGTGGCCGCGGTTGGTTTCAGGAAGAAGATGAGGTAGTGGGCAAGGGGTTAAG
This sequence comes from uncultured Candidatus Saccharibacteria bacterium, assembly GCA_964434765.1. Lineage (GTDB taxonomy): Bacteria > Patescibacteriota > Andersenbacteria > UBA10190 > UBA10190 > CAYSWF01. Next base: position 2,209 of record CAYSWF010000078.1, on the reverse strand, counting down.
AACTTATAATGGAAATCAGTGAAAGAGAGGAGGTGACATACAATGAAGAAATTAATTATTGTGGCTTCATTGGTTTTTAGTCTTCTGTTGGTGGCAACGCCGGCGCTGGCGATTAAACCAAACGGCCCGGCCGCAGCTAACGGATTGGCTCATCCGGGAGCAGTGAGTCAGCTTGAGTTGTACGAGAAAGATCCTGGTACCTGGCAGCCAGTAGACGGTGGCGCCTGGGGCAGGCTGACGTTCTCGGCGGCTTCCTTTGTCTTTAACGGGCATGGGCTGGAGCCGGAAGAAGACTACACTCTTATTCGCTACCAAGACCCGTGGCCAGGCAGCCCCGTGTGTTTGGGGTCCGGCACGACCAACGAAGGAGGTAACCTTAACCTGTCAGGAGATATGTTGAGCGGCGGTCCGAAAGTGTGGCTGGTGTTAAGCAGTGATGTAAGTTGCGGCACCGCCATGACCGGCTGGCACCCGACTGAATATCTGTTTGAGTACGACCTGATCTAGGCTGCCAGACTTCAAGAACCTCGGTATGCCGACACCCGACGTGTAACATCGGGTGTTGTTTGCGTTTAGGGGCATAGGCTTGACTTATATGTTGGGCCGAAATATAATCGCCTGTCGCTTTAATAGAGTAGCTTGTATTATTATTAGTGTAAGTTTGGGTATGCCCTCAAAAGATGTTTTTTTTAGGTTTTACGCGAATCTTCCTATTAATGTTAGAAAGGAAGTTGTGTTGAAAATGCCAGAAGCAGGGCCGATAACTTGGGAGGTTGCCTATCGTGAGATTAGTGCCGGAACGCCGTTAGGGGACGAGATATTAGAAAAAATTTCTAAATTAGGCTTTTTACCAAATGACTAACGATTATTCAAATAAAAGTATAGAGGGCTTAGACGATGCTACTAAACAAGAAGTTATTGACTTGGTTGTGGAAAGGCTTAGGACAATGCCCGATAATGCCTCATTATCTATTGGGGGTCAGGGCGATTTATCTATAGAGGAGTTAGTTGATGATGTTCGTGCAGTAAACGATATTGGTTTATCGGTCATTAAAACTCAATTAGATTATCTGCGTTCATTGAAAGACTTGCCACTTGATGATCCTATTGGTGTATGAAGGTGTTGGTGACAAGACCGAAACATGATATGGCTAATCATTATTTGTATTTTTGGACGGGCAAAGTTCTTGATTGGGCAAAAAATAAAACTATTGAAGTAATTGATTTAAAGCAGGAAAAGAGTAATAAAAAAAATGTGTGCGGCTATTTAAAGAGGGATCGGGCCGACACGGCTCTTCTTAATGGCCATGGGGATGAACAGGCAATATTTGGGCACGGGAACGAGGAATTATTTTCGGTTAAAGACGATTTGTCTTTTTTGAAAGGAAAGACGATTTTTATGAGGGCTTGTCGGGCTGGCAAAATACTGGGCGCGCAAGCTGTAAAATCGGGTGCTAAGGCAGTGATTGGATATGATGAGGATTTCCAATTTTGGCACCTTCAAGATTATTTACATAAACCACTTGACGATCCTTTTGCAAGGCCATACATGGAAGCTTCAAATCAAGTAAGTATTTCTCTTTTGAAGGGTCATACTGCTTCAACGGCACAAAAGAATAGTATGAAGAGGTATAAAAAGGAAATAGTGAAGATGCTTAACAGTGACAGTAATTCGAGTCTGTTGCCATCCTTGCTGCACAATATGATGCATCAGGTTTGTATAGAAAATAATGGGAGATAGTGCTAACACCTGATGTCACACGTCGGGTGTTGTTTGTATTTAGGGAGGAGTGGTAAGGAATTGGGGTTTTGGCCTTCACAAAAATCACGGCGGGCCGCATACTTAATCAAGCATGAGAAAAAAACTAAAAAAGGAACCTGAAAATCCGACCACCGATCGGGCCAATCGAGCAATGATTGACCATATGTATGACAAGCTGGAGGAACTGAAAGAGCGCACGCGACAGATAAGGCGCGAGCGGGGATTACCCAACTAAAATTACTGCTATGGATAATGAAATGCGGAAGGCACTAAAGGGAATAAAAAGCGACTTAAGAAGTCTAAGAAAGGACGTTGATAGTTACAGAAAAGAAGTTGGCGGTTATAGAAAAGATGTCGGCGGTTATAAAAAGGACGTTGATAGTTACAGAAAAGAAGTTGGCGGCTACAGGGAGGAAGTTGGTGGTTATAGGAAGGAAGTTGGCGGCT